>JBDSVV010000246.1:0-2662 GCA_039927035.1 Ornithinibacter sp.
TCGACGTGAGGCTCCCCACGTCTGACCGCCGCCCGGCATACGGGCAGGTCGAGGAGTGTTCCACCGACATGACCACCCCACACCGTGTCGTCGTCATCGGTTCAGGCTTCGGAGGTCTCTTCGGGACCCAGGCCCTCAAGCGCCGCAAGGACGTCGAGATCACCCTGATCGCCAAGACCGCCCAACACCTCTTCCAGCCACTGCTCTACCAGGTGGCGACCGGCATCCTGTCCGAGGGCGAGATCGCGCCGAGCACCCGCGAGATCCTCTCCCGCCAGAAGAACGCCAGAGTGGTCCTCGGCACCGTCACCGACCTCGACCTCGAGGCCCGCACCGTGACCTCGAGCATCCTGGGGCGGGAGAGTGTCACCCCCTACGACAGCCTCCTGGTCTCGGCCGGCGCCGGCCAGTCATGGTTCGGGCACGACGAGTTCGCCCGGCACGCACCGGGGATGAAGTCGATCGACGACGCCCTGGAGCTACGCGGACGCATCTTCGGAGCCTTCGAGCTCGCCGAGCAGGCCCGCTCGGAGGCCGAGTGCCAGCGGGACCTCACCTTCGTCGTCGTCGGGGCCGGCCCCACAGGGGTCGAGATGGCGGGGCAGATCGCCGAGCTGTCGGGGCGCACCCTGAAGAACGACTTCCGCAGCATCGACCCCACGGGTGCCCGGATCATCCTGCTCGACGGCGCGGACCAGGTGCTTCCCGCCTTCGGCGAGCGGCTCGGTGGCTCAGCCCGCCGCCGGCTCGAGGAGATGGGGGTCGATGTGCGACTGGGCACGATGGTCACCGATGTCGACGCCACCGGCATCACCGTGAAGGAGAAGGACGGCTCGAGCAGCCGCATCGAGGCGCTCACCAAGGTCTGGGCGGCCGGTGTGCAGGCCAGCCCTCTCGGTGCGCAGATCGGCGAGCAGTCCGGTGCCACGGTCGACCGCTCCGGACGCGTCGAGGTGCTCCCCGATCTGACCGTCCCGGGCCACCCTGAGGTGTTCGTCGTGGGCGACATGATGTCGCTGGACGACCTCCCGGGCGTGGCGCAGGTGGCGATCCAAGGGGCTCGGTACGCCGCGAAGGAGATGACTGGCCGGCTGGACGGCAAGGAGGCGCAAGGCCCCTTCGAGTACTTCGACAAGGGGTCGATGGCGACCATCTCGAGATTCAGCGCGGTCGCGTCGATCGGGAAACTGCGCTTCTCGGGGTTCGTTGCCTGGCTCTTGTGGCTGGGTGTGCACCTCGTCTACATCATCGGGTTCAAGAACCGGGTGTCCACCCTGCTGCACTGGGCGGTCAGCTTCCTCGGGCGCGGGCGGGCCGAGCGGGTGGCGACAGAGCAGCAGGTCTTCGGGCGTCGCGCGCTGCACCTCCTCCCCGCCGAGGAGAGCCCCACGATCCCCGGGCACCCAGATGACGCCGCAGTCAGTGGCGTCGCCGAGCTGGAGGATCGCCACCGTCTCGGCGGGTGAGCACTGCCACCGGCGCCCCACGTAGGGTGACCGGCATGCCGCTGGACTACCCGATCCACTGCCGGACCCTGGACAACGGGCTGCGCGTCTCCGTCTCTCCAGACCACACGGTGCCCAATGTCACCGTCAACATCTGGGTGGGGGTGGGGTCCCGCCACGAGACGCCGGGGCACACCGGCTTCGCCCACCTCTTCGAGCACCTGATGTTCCAGGGTTCGCGGAATGTGCGCAGCGGCGAGCACTTCGAGGCCCTCATGGCGCAGGGCGGCCGGCTCAACGCCACCACGTGGTTCGACCGCACGAACTACTTCGAGACGGTGCCCACGGGAGCGCTCGAGCTCGCGCTCTGGCTGGAGGCGGATCGTCACGGGCACCTCTTGGCCGCAGTCACCCAGGAGAACCTCGACAACCAGCGCGACGTGGTCAAGGAGGAGAAGCGCCAGCGCTATGACAACCAGCCCTACGGCTATGCCCTGATCGACGTGTATGCCGCAGTGTTCCCACCGTCACACCCCTACCACCACCCGACCATAGGGTCGATGGATGACCTCGACGCGGCGAGCCTGGCCGACGTCCACGAGTTCTTCCGCCGCCACTACGGCCCGGACAACACCGTCCTCACCCTCTGCGGCGACATCACCGCGGATGAAGCGTTCGCTCTCGTGGAGCGCTACTTCGGCGATCTTCCCGCAGTCGGCCGGGAGCCGCACCCGCCACTGGACCAGTTGGCCCCGATCGACACGCCCGTCCGCGTTGAGTGCCACGAGGACCTCCCCAACGATCGCCTGCACATCGCGTTCCGGCTCCCCGTCGACCACACCGAGGACTTCCTCGCCGCCGACATCGCGCTGGACTGCCTGGGCGGGCTGGCCTCATCGCGGCTCGTTCGCCGACTCGTGCGCCGGGAACAGAGCGCACTCGGGGCGCACGCCGTCGCGTGGGGGTTCGTCGACGGCGCCTCCCTCGGGTTCGTCGTCCTCGACGTCGCTCCCGGAACCGACCCGGATGCCGTGGAAGGGGCCTTCGTGGAGGAGCTCGAGTCCTTCCTCGCCGACGGGCCCAGCGCTGCCGAGCTCGAGGCCTCCCTCGCGCAGGCGGAGCGGTCCTGGCTCAGCGCGCTGGCCAGCCAGGAGGATCGCGCCGACATGATCAGCCACCACCTCTGCCTCCACGACGACCCCGAGGTGGTCAACACC
>JBDSVV010000247.1:0-2907 GCA_039927035.1 Ornithinibacter sp.
AGCCGGCCGATGAGGGTCGACTTGCCGTCGTCGACCGAGCCCGCCGTGGCGAAGCGGAGCAGATCCATCTGGGTGGCCATCAGAAGTAGCCCTCCTTCTTGCGGTCTTCCATGGCTGCCTCGGAGAACCGGTCGTCACCACGGGTGGCACCGCGCTCGGTGATCCGGGCAACCGCGATCTCGTCGATGACCTTCTGGATCGTGTCGGCCTCGGACTCCACACACCCGGTCAGCGTGATGTCGCCGACGGTGCGGAAGCGCACGGTGCGCTCCTCGACGGTCTCGCCGGGACGAAGAGTGTTGAACTCGCTCTCCGACATCAGCATGCCGTCGCGCTCGAACACGCGGCGCCGGTGGGCGAAGTAGATCGTCGGGAGCTCCACGCCCTCGCGGCCGAGGTAGTCCCAGACGTCGAGCTCGGTCCAGTTGGAGAGCGGGAAGATGCGCATGTGCTCGCCGCCGTGGATCCGGCCGTTGTAGAGGCTCCACAGCTCGGGGCGCTGCATCTTGGGGTCCCACTGGCCGAAGTCGTCGCGATGGGAGTAGACCCGCTCCTTGGCCCGGGCCTTCTCCTCGTCGCGCCGGCCACCGCCGAAGAGGGCGGTGAAGCCGTTCTCCTCGATCGCGTTGAGCAGGGTCGCGGTCTGCATGCGGTTGCGGCTGGTCTTGCCGTCCTCGACCACGATGCCGTTGGCGATCGCGTCCTCGACACTGGCGACCATGATCCGGGTGCCGAGGCGGTTGACCCAGTGGTCGCGGGTCTCCAGCACCTCGGGGAAGTCGAGCCCGGTGTCGATCTGCAGGAGCGGGAACGGGATCTTCGCCGGATAGAACGCCTTCTCCGCGAGGCGGAGCATCACGATGGAGTCCTTGCCGCCCGAGAACATCAGGACCGGCTTCTCGAACTCGGCGGCGACCTCGCGGAAGATGTGGATCGACTCCGCTTCCAGCTGGTCGAGCTGGCTGAGCTGGTAGTCGGCATGGGTGGCGGGTGCGGTCATCAGGTGCTGGTCGTCCTTGCGCTCATCGTGGTTCGGAGCTGGTCGGCATGCGGAACGTCTGCATGCTATCGGTGGGCCGGGTGACCCCCGCCAATCGCGGTGGGTGTGCGGACCGTCACCCCGAGTGCTTCGGTGCGCGGTCGGCGTACCTGGGGTCCTCGAGCTCGGCAACGGTCGGCGAGCCGAACATCGGCAACCCCTGCTGGCGGCGCAGCAGCCCCCAGACGAGGGGGACGACGACCACCATGCCCAGGCCGATCAGTCCCACGAGTATCGGGTGGGTCTGGTCGTCGCCGGCGCCCAGCGGCGCCCAGCCGGCCTTGTCGAGCAGGGCGACGCCCGACATGGTCAGCACGATGACGATGCCGCGGCGGATGAACGACTGCGGGACCCGCGGGGCGATCTTGCTGCCGATCAGGGTGCCCGGCACGGAGCCGAGGATCAGCGGGATGGTGATGGTCCAGTCGAGCCCGTGGAGGGCGATGTTCGAGATGGCCGCGGCGAGCACGAGCGGCACGGCCTGCACGAGGTCGGTGCCCACGAGCCGGACCGCGGCCAGGCCCGGGTAGAGCATCAACAGGGCGATCATGATGACCGAGCCCGAGCCGACGCTGGTCACGCCGACGAGGAGCCCGCCCAGGGCGCCTACGAGCACCGTTGCCACCGGACGGATCGTCGGGTGCTCGTCGCCGGTGAAGCGGCCGCTGCGGACGCGGCGCAGGTTGATGTAGAGCCGCAGCGCGTAGGTCAGCGCGGCCAGCAGCAGCGCGAAGCCGATGCACGTCTTCAGGACGTGGTCGAGGTTCTCCGGGTCGGTGAACCACGCGACGAGGTGCGGCCCGAGCAGTGCCATCGGCACCGACCCGAGGATCAGCCACTTGGCCAGCGACAGGTTCGGCGAGCCCTCGCGCTGGTGCACTATCGCGCCGCCAGTCTTGTAGACGGCCGCGGCGGTGAGGTCGGCGGTGACGACCGTGGCGGCGTCCCCGACCCCCAGGAAGATCAGGGCGGGCGTCATCAGGGCCCCCCCGCCCATGCCGGTCAGCCCGACCACGATGCCGACGAAGAAGCCGGCTGCCAGGATCGAGAAGAAGGAGGTGGTGATCAGGTCGTGCATGACATCCTCGAGACGAAGGGAAAGTGTGCTAATTCTACTGAATCAATGACCAATGTCCAGTTTCGACACCGACCGCCCCCCATCGCTCCTCACTCTCCTCGGCCTGGCTGGCGGCCTGTCAGCCGAGCCGCGCGGCGGCCCCCGCGAGCACCTCGTCGCGACAGTCTTCGATGCTGCGCCCCGTCGTGTCGATGCGCAACGCCGCGTCGGTCGGTTCTTCGTAGGGTGAGGAGATCCCGGTGAACTCCGGGATCTCGCCCCGACGGGCCTTGGCGTAGAGACCCTTGCGGTCGCGACGCTCGCACTCCTCCAGTGGCGTGGCGACGTGCACGAGGAAGAACGCGCCGCCGGCGTCCTCCACCATCGCTCGGACCTGCCGGCGGGTCTCGTCGAAGGGCGCGATCGGGCTGCACACGGCCACCCCGCCGTGCCGCGCCACCTCGGCGGCCACCCAGCCGATCCGACGGATGTTGGTCTCCCGGTCCTCGCGGGAGAAGGTCAGTCCCGCGGAGAGGTTGCGGCGCACCAAGTCGCCGTCGCGGCTCGTCATGGTCCGCCGGCCCTCCTCCAGCAGGTGGTCCATCACCGCCTGGGCCAGCGTGGACTTCCCACTTCCCGAGAGCCCGGTGAAGAACAGCACCACGCCCTGCTCGCCCGGGGGTGGCCGGTCGAAGTCGACGATCGCTGCGATCTCGTCGCTGAGTGGCGCTTCGAGCCCGTCGTCGGTGATGCCGAGCACCGGGTCGTCGCCGGCGTAGGCGCGGACCACCCGCACGCCGAGATCGTGGTC
>JBDSVV010000248.1:0-7650 GCA_039927035.1 Ornithinibacter sp.
GGAAGACGGTGCTGTTGTCGATCGCGACCACCCCTCGTGCGGCGGCCAGCTCGACCCACTCCTGCGCGATCTCCGGCGGGATGTCGAAGATCGCGACGTCGAGGCCGTCGAAGAACGCGGGCTCCAGGGCCTCAACGACGACGTCCTCGCCGTTGACCCGGCACACCGTGCCGACGTCCTCCTCGCCGGCCGCCAGCCGAATCCTGCCCCAGTGCGGGTCTCGCAGGGGCAGCACGTCGAGCACCACGCGACCGACGGCACCGGTGACGCCGACGATGCCGAGCGTCGGCCAGGCAGTGGGGGTGGGTCGTGCGCTGTCGGTGCTCACGTCACCGGCCGCTGCCGCCATAGACGACGGCCTCACCCTCCGTGGAGTCGAGGCCGAATGCCGTGTGGACAGCACGCACGGCGTCGTCCAGGGTGTCGTCACGGGTGATCACGGAGATCCGGATCTCAGAGGTGGAGATCATCTCGATGTTGACGCCTGCCTGGGCGAGGGCCTTGAAGAACGTGGCGGACACACCGGGGTTGGAGCGCATCCCTGCACCGACGAGGGAGAGCTTGCCGATCTGGTCGTCGAAGAGGATCGAGCCGAACCCGACGTCGTTTCTGATCCGCTGGAGCGCCTCGACCGCGGCGGTTCCATCGGTCTTGGGGAGGGTGAAGGAGATGTCGGTGAGGCCGGTGTCGGTGGCTGACACGTTCTGGACGATCATGTCGATGTTGATCTCCGCCACGGCGAGCGCCTCGAAGATCTGGGCCGCCTTCCCCGTGGTGTCGGGCACGCCGACGACCGTCACCTTGGCCTCACTGCGGTCGTGGGCGACTCCGGCGATGATCGGGGCTTCCACGTCGGCTCCTTCGGGTGGTGGTTGGTCGGTCACGGTCGTTCCCTCCTTGTGCGAGAAGGAGGATCGGACGTGGATGGGGATGTCGAAGCGGCGCGCATACTCCACGCTGCGCAGGTGCAGCACCTTGGAGCCAGAGGCTGCGAGCTCGAGCATCTCTTCGTTGGTGATCCGGTTGATCTTGCGGGCTGCCGGCACGATGCGCGGGTCGGCGGTGAACACCCCGTCGACGTCGGTGTAGATCTCGCAGACCTCGGCGCCGAGTGCTGCAGCCAGGGCGACCGCGGTCGTGTCGGTGCCGCCCCGGCCCAGGGTCGTGATCTCGTTGGTGTCCTGGCTGACGCCCTGGAACCCGGCCACGATGACGATGTGCCCCTTGGCGAGGGCCTCGGTGATGCGACCGGGCGTCACGTCGATGATCTTCGCCTTGCCGTGCGCCGCGTCGGTGATGACCCCTGCCTGGCTCCCCGTGAACGAACGGGCGCTGAAGCCGAGGTCCGAGATCGCCATCGCCACCAGTGCCATCGACATCCGCTCACCGGCGGTGACGAGCATGTCGAGCTCGCGCGGCGGTGGCACCGGGCTGACCTCCCGGGCGAGGTCGAGCAGCTCGTCGGTGGTGTCACCCATGGCCGAGACGGCGACGACCACGTCGTGGCCGGCCTTCTTGGTGTCGGAGATGCGCCGCGCCACCCGCTTGATGCTCTCGGCGTCCGCGAGCGAGGAGCCGCCGTACTTCTGGACGACGATGGGCACGGTGGTTCTCCGGTCGGGTGGGGCCTCAGGGATGCCCACCACTCTATAACGGTGTCCACGGACCGGACGGGGTGACCGGATGCCGGTCAGCAGCCGCCCTCTCGAGCTGCGTCCGGCAGGTTGGCCACAGAACGCAGCACCTGCCGGACGCAGGGCGGGCCCGGCGTCGAACTTCACTTCCGGATGCCGGGTGCACCCTGCGGTCTTGGCAAGGCGTAGCGTCGGAGATCCACCCGGACTGAGGAGAACTCGTGTCGATCGTCATCGTCGGAGCAGGGCTTGCTGGAGCGACCGCTGCCACTGAGCTGCGCGAGCAGGGATACGACGGGGAGGTCGTGTTGCTCGGTGCTGAGGAGCACCCGCCCTATGAGCGTCCGCCGCTGTCGAAGGGGTTCCTCCTGGGCAACGACCCGATCGACGACGCGTTCGTGCATCCCCGGGAGTGGTACGCCGAGCACGACGTCGACCTGCGCCTGTCGAGCGAGGTGACCGCGCTCGACACCGACGCCCACACGGTGACAACCTCCGGCGGCGATGTCCGCTACGAGCGGCTTCTCCTGGCAACCGGTTCCGAACCACGCCGGCTCGCCGTCGCGGAGAAGAGCGGCGTTCCCACGGCATACCTGCGCACGATCGAGGACAGCACCTCCCTGAAGGAGGCTTTCGGCAGCGGCAAGAAGATCGCGATCGTCGGCGCCGGGTGGATCGGCCTGGAGGTCGCCGCCGCCGCGCGCGAGGCGGGCTGCGAGGTCACCGTCTACGAGATGGCCGAGCTCCCGTTGCTGCGCGTGCTCGGGCCGACCATCGCCGAGGTCTTCGCGGGGCTGCACCGTGAACACGGCGTGGACCTGCGGCTGGGCACCTCGGTCACTCCTGATGACCTGCACGGCGCCGACCTCGTGGTCGCCGGTGTCGGGGTCGCCCCACGGGTCGACCTCGCCAGCGCGGCGGGGCTCGACGTCGACAACGGTGTGCTCGTCGACGCGACGCTGCGCACCTCGGTGCCGAGTGTGCTCGCCGTCGGCGACATCGCGAACCAGGCACACCCCTTGCTCGGTAGGTTGCGGGTCGAGCACTGGGACACCGCGATCGAGCAGGCCAAGATCGCAGCGCACAACCTTGCCGGGGGCGAGGAGACGTACGACCGGCTCCCCTACTTCTTCACCGACCAGTACGACCTCGGCATGGAATACGTCGGTCACGGGAGCGCCGATGACGAGGTGGTCGTGCACGGCGACCTCGCCAGCCGCGAGTTTCGCGCCTTCTGGCTACGCAAGGGCACTGTCGTGGCGGCGATGCACGCCAACGACTGGGATGCCTCCGATGACCTGTGGGCTGCGGTCAAGAGCGGCGACCTGCCGGCTGCTCCGTAGACGGTCCAGCGCGAGGCAGGGTCCGGGACGATCGGGGTCTCACTCCGCGTAGATGGTGACCGCGGTGGCCTTGACCGAGTAGTGCACGTGCCGGCCCGGATAGAGGTCGAGCTCATCGATCGAGGCCGTCGTGACGTCGGCGAGCAGGGTGCGACCCGCCTGGTCATGGGAGCGGATCCGCACCTGCGCATCGCGAGGTTCGAGCTCGGTCACCACGACCGGGAAGGAGTTGCGCGCGCTCCCGGCCGGGGGTGTGACGTGCACGCTCACGGCATTCGGACTGAAGACGGCGAGCGCGGCGTCGCCCTGCACCATCACCGCGTTGGGGATGCCCTCGACGTGCACGCCGTGTCGATCCAGCAGGTGGGTCGGGCCGGTAGCGCGTCCCTCGACGAGGTTGAGCCCGGCGATCCGCGCGGTGAACGGGGTGCGGGGGTGCTCGATCACCTCGTGGGTCGGGCCGTCCTCGACGACGCGCCCGCCGTCGATGACGACCACACGGGTGGCGAGCAGCACGGCATCGAGGAGGTCGTGGGTGACGATCAGGGCGCTGCGGTCGGCCAGCACCGGGCGGAGCACCCGCCGCAGGAGAGGGGCCGCGCCGACATCGAGAGCGGCCATCGGCTCGTCGAGGAGGAGGAGTCGTGGGTTCGCGGCGAGCGCGCGGGCGATGGCCACGCGCTGGGCCTGGCCGCCGGAGAGCTGGGCGGGGCGCCGGTCGGCCAGCTCGGTGACGCCCACCTCCTGGAGCCAGCGGCCCGCCGTCGCGCGTGCCTCGCGCGACCCGGCTCCGTGCGCGCGCGGTCCGAAGGCGACGTTGTCGAGCGCGGACATGTGCGGGAACAGCAACGGGTCCTGCGCGAGCAGCGCGATACCCCGGTCGTGCGGCGGCACCCAGGCGCGTTGTCCGCGTCCTTGGTCGTAGAGCACCCGCCCGTCGAGCACCGCGCGGCCGGTGTCCGGGCGCAGGATGCCGGCCAGCACCGCCAACAGCGTGGACTTCCCAGCGCCGTTGGGTCCCAGGATCGCGACGCGCTCGCCCGGCGCGACCTCCAGGTCGATGTCCAGCCCTCGCGCCGCGACGGTGGCGCTCATCGTCAGCGTCATCGCTCGGTGCGCCCCTGCGCGAGCCCGACGACGAGGACGGCGATGACGACGAGCACGAGCGAGAGCGCGACGGCCGCGTCGGCATCGGTCTCGCGCTGCAGGTAGATCTCCAGGGGCAGGGTGCGGGTGACACCCTGCAGGCTGCCCGCGAAGGTCAGCGTGGCACCGAACTCCCCCAGCGCCCGCGCGAAGGACAGCACTGCCCCCGACACCAGCCCGGGAAGCACCAGCGGGATCGTGACGCGAAGCAGCACCGTGGTGGGTCGCCCGCCCAGGGTGGCTGCGACGACCTCGTAGCGGTGACCCACCGAGCGCAGTGTGCCCTCCAGGCTCACCACGAGGAACGGCAGCGCGACGAAGGTCTGGGCGAGCACCACCGCCGTGGTCGAGAAGGCGATCTGGATGCCGAGCACGTCCAGGGTGTGGCCGAGCAGGCCGCGACGGCCGAAGGTGTACAGCAGCGCGATGCCGCCGACCACCGGAGGGAGCACGAGGGGAAGCAGGATCAGCGAACGCACCAGTCGCTGCCCGGGGAACGAGGTGCGGGCCAGGACCATCGCCATCGGCACGCCGAGGAGCACGCACAAGAGGGTGGCGGCGCTCGAGGTCCGTAGGGAG
This sequence comes from Ornithinibacter sp., assembly GCA_039927035.1. GTDB lineage: Bacteria > Actinomycetota > Actinomycetes > Actinomycetales > Dermatophilaceae > Fodinibacter. Next base: position 4,703 of record JBDSVV010000248.1, read on the forward strand.
AGCCCCAGGGCAGCGAGCGAGGACTCGGAGGTGACGAGCGTGAAGAACTGCGACCATCGCACTTTCGCGCCCATCGCGACCAGCGGGAGGAGCACGAACAGCGCACCGGCCGCGGCCGGGGCGAACACCCAGCCCGGCAGACCGGCATACCCCGGTGGATCCCGATGTGACCCAGACGAGGACGGCCCCTCCTGCGCACCCGGCGCGGTCACGTCAGTCGCCCGGATCAGGGTGCGCCGAAGCCTGCGGCGCGGAGCACGGTGGCACCCTCCGGCCCGGCGACCATCTCGACGAACTCTTGGGCGAGTGTGAGGTTCTTGCTGGTCTTCAGCGCCGCGATCGGGTAATGGTTGACGGCGGCGGAGGACTCGGGGAAGGCGACGCCCTCGACCTTGTCACCGGCGCCTTCGACGTCTGTGAGGTAGACCAGCCCGGCATCCGCCTCCCCGGTCCGGACCTTGTTCAGCACGTCGGTGACCGAGGACTCCTCACTCTTCGGGGTGAGCGTGAGGCCCGCGGCGTCCTCCACCTTCTTGGTGGCCGAGCCGCAGGGCACCTCGGCCGCACAGATGACGACGTTCAGCGCGGGGTTGGTGAGGTCCTTGAGCACGCCGACCTTGCCGGGGTTGCCCGGGGGCACCGCGATCTGCAGCGTGTTCGTCGCGAAGTCGACCGGTGATCCCTCGACCAGCGCATCGCCGGTCGCCTTGTCCATGTTCTTGGCGTCCGCGGAGGCGAACACGTCGGCCGGGGCGCCCTGCTGGATCTGGGTGACCAGGTCGGAGGAGCCGGCGAAGTTGAACGTCACCGTGGTGCCCGGGTGACTCGCCTCGAACTGCTGCCCGATCTCGGTGAAGGTTCTCTCCAGCGAGGCTGCTGCGAAGACCGTCAAGGTCACGTCCTCACCCGCACTGCTGGCTGGTGCGGAACTGACCGACGGGTCGTCCGAGGACGTGGCGGCGCAGCCGGTGAGGAGGAGCAGCGCAGCGGTCAGCGGCGCGAGGACGGGCGACCTGCTCATGATGCTCCGTGCGGGGTCTCGATGATCACGGTGGTCGACTTCACGACGGCGACCGCCACCGACCCCGGCTCCAGCTTCAGCTCGCGCACGGCCTCGCTGCTCATCAGCGACACCACCCGGAACGGACCACACTGCAGCTCGACCTGGGCCATCACGGTGTCCATGACGACGTCGGTGACCAGACCGACGAAGCGGTTGCGGGCGGACCGGTCGACCCGAGAGGGATCGGGCACCGGGGTGGCTGCGTGGGCCTTGGCGAAGGACGCGAGCTCGGCGCCGTCGATGACCTTGCGGTTGCTCTCGTCGGTCTGCGTACTCAGCTGCCCGGAGTCGACCCACCGGCGCACGGTGTCGTCGCTGACTCCGAGGAAGGCGGCTGCGTCCTTGATCCGAATTTTCGGCACGAGGAGCACCATATGTCATCGAATGCGGACTTGACAGCCCTTTCGCTCTGCATCTGCGGACACATATGCGCATCAGGTACGACCGAATGCGGAAGTGCGGGGCGCCTCAGGGGTGGAGCGCGTCGAACTCGGCCTCGGAGACGATCTCGTCGTCGGCGTCGAGCCGGATGTGGGCCAGCAGGGTCTGGATGACCCGCAGCGCTGCTGCCGCGCGCTCACCCCACAGCGAGAGGTAGCTGAACTGCCACCACCACAGCGCCTCGATGGGGCGCCCGGCGTCGTAGTGGCTCAGGCCGTGGGACAGCGCCGAGGCGATGTCGGCGAAGTCGTTGGAGAGCGAGCCCACGGTCGGCTCCGGGTTCAGGACCGGGTCGCCGACGTCGGCGTACTCATCCAGGCCCTCGAAGACATTGGCGAGGTTCTGGCGCAGCGGGTCGAGCTCGGCATCCGGGCCGGGGTCGGCCTCGAAGCGCTCGGGGGGCACCACGTCCTCGACGGCGCCCAGTCGGGCCCCCATGACGAGCACCTGCGAGAGGGAGAGCAGCCCCATCGGCAGAGCGGCATCCGGTGAGTTCCCTGAGGCGATCTCGCGAACGGCGATGAGGAACATCCGCGCCTCGGCCGCCGACTCGTGAGCCAGGGCGCTCCAGTCACCAGACATCGATGAGCCTCCGTCCTTCGAACGCGCGGCCGAGGGTGACCTCGTCGGCATACTCCAGGTCGCCGCCGACCGGGAGCCCGGACGCGAGCCTGGTGACCCGCAGCCCGAAGTCCTTGAGCATCCGGGAGAGATAGCTCGCGGTGGCCTCGCCCTCGAGGTTGGGGTCCGTCGCGATGATCACCTCGGTGACGATGCCGTCGCCCAGACGGGCGAGCAGCTCGCGCACCCGGATGTCGTCGGGGCCGATGCCGTCGATCGGGCTGATCGCGCCGCCCAGCACGTGGTAGCGCCCTCGGAACTCGCGGGTGCGCTCCACTGCCACGACATCCTTGGGCTCCTCCACGACGCAGATCGCGTGCGGGTCGCGACGGGGGTCCAGGCAGACCCGGCAGCGCTCGGCCTCGGCGACGTTGAAGCAGACCTCGCAGAACCGCACCCGCAGCTTGACCTCGGTGAGCGCGTGGGCCAGCCGCTCGACATCGGCGGGGTCGGCCTGCAGCAGGTGGAAGGCGATCCGCTGGGCGCTCTTGGGACCGACACCCGGCAGCCTGCCGAGCTCGTCGATGAGGTCCTGGACCGCTCCTTCGTACACCCTCCGAGACTACGGCCTCGCGCCGTCACCGGTGGGCTCGCGCGCCGGACGGCACCTGGCCGTCGAGGCTCCAGAGCCTGTTGCGAGGATGCCGGGTCGGCCTCAGAGACCGACGGCCGGTCCGCGAGCGCCCGACGGCAGCTCGTTGAACGCGTCGGCCCGCTCCTGGCCGCTGAGCCCGGCGATGGCGTCCATGACCTCGTCCGTCATCAACCGGCGGGCGCGACCGGCCGGCATCCCGGCATAGCCCGTGGGCTGGATCGGCCGGCC
>JBDSVV010000249.1:0-3063 GCA_039927035.1 Ornithinibacter sp.
CGGTGAGCGGGTCGCCCCGGACCCCATGATCGCGGCCGTGATCGCGTGCGTCGTCGAGATGGGCGCGCCGGTGGCGGTCGCCGCGTAGAGGACTGCAGCCGCGGTGGTCTCGGCGGCGAAGCCCTGCGGCGCGGAGAGGTCGATGATCCGCCGACCCAGGGTGCGCATGATCCGCCACCCGCCGGCATACGTCCCGAGGGCCAGGACCACGGCGGAGAGAGTGATCACCCACCAGGGCACCGACTCGTCACCGACCTCGCGGTGCCCACTTGCGACGAGGGTCAGCACGACCACGCCCGCGGTCTTGGACGCGTCCTGCATCCCGTGACCGAACGCCATGGCGGCCGCCGAAACGGTCTGCGCGTAACGGAATCCGCGGCCGGTCCTGCCGGGTGAGGACCGACGGAAGGCCCACAGGATTCCCGTCATCACCGCGAAACCTCCGACCAGCCCGATGAGCGGGGAGAGCAGCATCGGCAGGAGCACCTTGTCGACGATGCTGTCCCACTTCACGCTCGCCCCGGCTGCGAGCGCCGCGCCCCCGAGGCCGCCGATCAACGCGTGCGAGGAGGAGGACGGCATCCCCCGCCACCAGGTGAGCAGGTTCCAGGCGATCGCCCCGAGCAGCGCCCCCGCACAGACCGCCACCCCCCGCCCGCCCATCGGCACCGCGATGATGTCGCTGCCGATGGTCTTGGCGACCCGCACCCCGAGGAACCCGCCGAAGAGGTTCATCACCGCTGCGAGCGCCAGGGCGATGCGCGGGGTCAGGGCGCGAGTGGAGACGGACGTGGCAACGGCGTTGGAGGCGTCGTGGAACCCGTTGGTGTAGGTGAACGCCATCGCGAGCGCGATGACGAGCACCACCGGCACCCACTCCACGGGAGGTCAGGACTCCCGGACGGCGATCGCCTCGACCTTGAGCGCGACCGCCTCGAAACCATTCGCCGCCGCCTCGAGCGCGTCGATGATGTCCTTGTGCTTCATCACCGTGATCGGGTCGGCCCTCGGTGTGTTGAACAGCTCTGCCAGCATCCGCCGGTACTGCTTGTTGGCGCGGTGTTCCAGACGGGTGATCTCGACCCAGTAACCCTCGAGATCCTTCATCGAGCGCAGCCGGGGCATCGCGTCGGCGGTGACGTCAGCCATCCGCGCGATGACCTCGACCTGCTTGGCCACGCGCGGCAGCACCTCGTCGACGCGGTAGAGGACGATCAGGTCGACCGCGGCCTCGATGAGGTCGACGCACCCATCGATGGCGATCGCCAACCCGTGCATGTCCGCGCGGTCGAAGGGGGTGACGAACGAGCCGGCGGCCTTGCGGATGATCGCACGCGTCGCGTCGTCGGCGGCGGCCTCGATCTCGTGCATCCGCTTGAGGATCGCCTCCCGCTCATCGGCGTCCGCGCCCAGCAGCGTCGTGAGCTCAGCGGCAGCAGCGACGAGCTGGCGCGATGAGGACGCGAACAACTCGTAGAAGCTGCGGTCCTGGGGGGTGAGGCGAATGCCCACGTGCGGTCTCCGAGAGGGTGGCCTGACAGTGGCTACAGGCTAGGGCCACAAGGCTGCAACCGGGTAGCCGGTGCGCACCCGGTCTCAGGTGGAACCGGCGGGGCGAGCCCCTCAGGGGCAGTGGCGAGTGGGACGACGCCGAGGAGCTCGTCGATCTGCTCCTGCAGCATCGGCCCCTCCGAGGCCGCGGCAGCAAGCACCAGCGCGCCAACGAGCTCGATCTCGCCCTCCAGGGCTTCGTCGCGCAGCTCACGGTCGCCGGTCACTCCCCCACGGTAAGGCCGGGGTGGCGCGGTCGCTGCATGTGTCCACAGGGGATGTCCACAAGGGGGTCCACAAGGTTCGATACGGCGGCGCCGACAAGAGGATGAGTGGGTGCCGGGCTGGGAGCGCCTCACGGCGCGCGGCCGCTCGAAGCGGCTTGTGTTGGGACCCGGGGCTGCCGCAGCCCGGCACCCACGAAAGACCATAACCCCTGCCCCGGCCCGATCTGTTCCCCAGCCCGACCAGGATCTTCGGGACGTGGCTCAGTCGAGGTCGTCGAGCCGCCAGAGTCGGGCACTGGCCCGCAGGTCCTCGCCCGTGGTGAGCATCGCCGCAGCGGTCCTGGTGAGACCGCTGGCGCCCTCGGGGTCGCTCAGGTCGGCATCGTGGGCCAGCTCGGCGCGCCCAGCGGCGATGACCGAGCAGAATGCCGACGCTCGCTCCAGGGCGACCGCCAGGTCCCCGTCGAAGACGCCCGCGAGGATCTGGTCGGCCACCCGCTGCAGCTCCTCGGGTCGCGGTGGTTCGGCGATGCCGGCCACCGCGTGGGCGACATCGGTGAACCGGATGCCGGCGGTATACTCCCGACTCGCCTGCTCAGGTGAGCGGCGCACCCATTCACGCAGGGCGTAGAGGCGCCACAGCGCCCCCGGCAACGAGCGTGCAGGGCGGGCCGACCACAGGTCGGCCACGGTGGACAGACCGAGGTCGTCGACGATCTGCACCAGCCGCGACGTCACATCGGGATCGTTCGCGGCGCGACCCGTGCCGACGAGGATCGCGGCGGTCTGATGAGCCGCCTCGGTGACCTCGGCCGGGCCGGGAAGACCAGCGCCGTGTGCCTCGATCCAACTCGAGCTCGCGGGCACCGGGCGTCGCGGGAGGGCGCGTCCGCTGTCGCTGCTCACCGGGAAAGTGTCGCATCCCGGGCCAGAGGAGTGCCACGCACGCCACCAGCGGGGTATGCCGGCGGCACGGGTTAGGTTGGTTGCCGTCACGCTCGGCGTCCCGGCATCCAACCGGCCCCGGGACCGCACGGGAGGAGAGCACATGGCACACGAAGGCGCCGCCGTCACCAAGGAGCACACGGCACCCGCGCCCGAGCACGAGAGCAAGCCCGACTCCCCCACCGACCTGACGAAACCGACCTGGCGCTTCACCGCGAAGTCCGCCTACGCCGAATTCACCAAGGACCAGTGCACCGACCTCGCCGCGGCGCTGACCTACTACTCCGTGCTCGCGCTCTTTCCGGCCCTGCTGGCGCTGATCTCACTTCTGGGAGTGTTC
>JBDSVV010000250.1:0-8224 GCA_039927035.1 Ornithinibacter sp.
AACAGGAGCACCGCTGGTGTCCCGTCCTCGAGACCGGCGCCCAGCACGGCATACCTCCTCCCCGACCATGAGAAGACGAAGGGGTCGCGCATGACCCTGATGCCATCGGTCGCCGGAGTGGTTGCGACGACGACCGGCTCGCCCCACGTCTCGAGGTCGGGTGACCCCCAGCGCAGGCAGACCGTGCTCACTAGCGTCTCGTCGGCGATGCCGGAGTAGACCACGGCGGGCGCTCCCGCCCCCGGGAGGAAGGTGCCGGACCAGCAGCCGTGGGCATCGGGCCCACCGGAGGTCGGCCCGAAGGCCATCTGGTGGTGGCGCCAGGTCAGCAGGTCGGCACTGCTCGCATGACCCCATCCGACTCCTTCGTGCACCGGCGCGTAGGGGTTGTGCTGGTAGAAGACGTGCCACCGGCCCTCGTGCCGGACCATGCCGTTGGGGTCGTTGAGCCACCCCCGTGGCGGCGCCAGGTGGTAGCGCACCGACCTGGTCCTGCCGCTCACTGCATCACCCGTGCGTCTGCGGTGGGTCGCTGTTCTCGAGGTAGGCCGTGTGCTCACCGTCTGCGGTGACCTCCAGCATCCGTGCGGTGTAAGGGGCGACGTGGGCGCCCGCTTCCTCGAGCGTGCACCAGTGGGCGTCGGCGATCTCGCGACGCAGGAAGAGGTCGGGGTCGAGGTCCCCGCTCTCGTGCACTCCGAGGTCGAAGAGGAAAAGGTGGGCGTCGTCCCAGCCGCGCCACGGGGGCAGCCAGTTGACGGCGACGAGTCGGCCGGCGGTGACCTCGATGCCCAGCTCTTCGCGCACCTCTCGCACCACGCAGGTGGCTGGCGACTCCCCCGGGTCGACCACCCCGCCGGGCAGGTCCCACTCCAGCTTGTAGCTCAGCTCGCAGAGCAGCACGCGCCCTGCCGGGTCGCGCAGCACGCCCTGGGCGATGTTCCGCTTCTTGGGAAGGCGTGTGTTGAGGATGGCGATGCGCCGCCGCCGATCCTGCTCGGTCTCCTCGCGTGGCGCCATCACCGAAGGCTATCCGCCTCCCCCGCGCTGTCGGTGGCCGGTGGCAGGCTCGCCCCATGAGCGCATGGGTGTGGGGTGTCGTCGGGGTGGTCCTCGGTGCCGGGGCAGCGGTGGCCCTGGCGCGTCTGGTGCATGCCGCACGCTCGGCTGCCGTCCTCGCCGAGCGTGACCTGCTGCGAGACCGGGTGATCGACCTCGAGACCTCGCTCGCCGAGGACCTGGAGACCGCGGCCCTGCTCGCGCCGCTGCGCGACGCGCTCGGCCGGGTGGAGGCGCAGGTCGGCACGCTCGAGCGCGACCGGATGGAGCAGTTCGGCTCGCTGCGCACGCTGCTCGCTCGGGTGGAGGGTGAGACTCAGCACCTCGGGCAGCAGACCGCGTCGCTCGCTGGGTCGCTGCGCTCCTCCACGGTGCGCGGCGCCTGGGGGGAGGTGCAGCTTCGACGAGTGCTTGAGGGGGCGGGCATGCTCTCCCGGTGCGACTTCGACGAACAGGTCCACGCCGTCAGCACCCTCGGGCGCGGGGTTCGCCCCGACGTGCTGGTGCGCCTGCCCGGTGACAAGGTCCTCGTGATCGACGCCAAGGCCCCGATGACCTCCTTCCTCGACGCGCAGGCCGAGGACCTTGTGCCGGCCGATCGGGAGGCGTTGCTGCGAGAGCACGCGACGTCTCTCGCCGGTCACGTCTCGGCGTTGGCGGCGAAGGAGTACTGGACGGCGTTCCGCCAGACGCCCGAGATGGTCGTCTGCTTCGTGCCGAGCGATGCCATGCTCGGCGCCGCCTTGGCGGCCCACCCGGGGCTGCACGAGCGGGCGCTGGCCCAACGTGTGGTCCTCGTCGGCCCCGGCTCGCTGATGGCACTCCTGCGCACGGTCGCGTTCACCTGGCAACAGGACGCACTGTCACAGAGTGCTCGTGAGCTCATGGCTCTCGGCCGCGAGCTGTATCGGCGGCTCGGCACGCTCGGCGCCCACACGTCCAAGGTCGGGCGCAGCCTCCAGTCCAGCGTGGAGGCCTACAACGCGATGGTCGGCGCTCTGGAGTCACGAGTGCTGGTCACGGCCCGGAAGATGCACGACCTCGAGGTCGTCGCCGAGGAGATCGAGGTGCTGCAGCCGATCGAGACCGGGCCCCGACCCCTCACGGCACAAGAGCTCATCGACGCCGTCGGTGCTGCCGGCGCTCGCCCCGAGCTGCTCCTCGACCTCGGCCTGCAGAGCCCCAGCCGGACGTCGGACACCGGTTGAGGCGAGAGACCGCTCAGGTCGGGCGGGGGGGGTGGCGACAGGGCTGCCAACGCAGGGCCCGGTCGAGCCTGAGCAGCTGCTCGAGCACGACGCCGCTCGGGTCGGTGACCCGGTCGTAGGAGTGCAGGAACACCCACCCGTCCAGGGACCGGCCGGCCGTGAGCTCTCGCGGGCCGATGACCAAGGCGGCGTTATCAGCCAGTCCCCATCCGGGGTCGGCTCCGGCTCGTCCGATGTCCGGTCTACGGCTGAGCGTCGGGAGACTGCCGCCCGGCCTGAGGGGAGCAGCACCGACCCCCTGACCCTGGCGGCACACCAGCACCGACACTGTCGGAAACCTGTCGATCATGGAACAAGCCCCATGACTGACCCACGGACACCCGACCCACCCAAACCCGCACTTCCGCAATCGGAGAGGTCACAACGAAGTCACGATCAAGACGGCCCCGTCACCTCTCGACAGCGCCGTGAGGAACTGACCAATAGGTCGATTGTTCACCGCGTGGAGAGGACCCGAGCCGTGAAGAACTGACCGATTGGTCGATTCCCCACCGCGGCCGACGGTCCGAACCCGAGCACCCGATGACCATCAGGGGCCGAGCAGTCCGAGTGGGCCGAGCAGGGCGAGCGGGACGCGGCGCCCGCCGGCCCGGGCATCCTTGCTCTCAGGCGACGGCAACGTAGACGGAGTTCGAGGACGTGCCGCCGGTGAGCGGGTTGGCAAAGGGCACCAGGTGAGCCTGCGCCGAAGTGAAGCCGTCACGCAGCAGCGCGAGGAACTCCTCGTCGGGCGGGTCGTCGGACCAGAGCGCGAACACCCCACCCGGGTGCAGGTGACCGCGCAGCGCCGAGAGACCTTCGGCGCTGTAGAACGCCGTGTGGCTCGGGTGCAGCACGTGCGTCGGAGTGTGGTCGATGTCGAGCAGGATCGCGTGCAGGAGGGTCGGAACCCCTTCCCCGAACCCCAGGGCCCCAGCCGCAAGCGCGAAGAAGTCACCGTGTACGAGAGCCGTCCGTGCGTCGCCGGTCAGACCCACGGCATCCGGCAGGAGTTCCCGCTCGTGCCAGGAGATGACCGGCGCAAGCGCCTCGATCACCGCGAGCGAGCGCACCCGCTGGTCCGCCAGTGCGGCCACGGCGGTGTAGCCGAGCCCCAGCCCGCCCACCACCACGTCGAACGAAGCCGGCTCGTCACCGGCGCACGCCCCCAGGCCGAGACGGGCCAGCTCGATCTCGGCCACCGGGAACAGGCTCGACATGAGGAACTCCTCGCCGAGCTTCACCTCGAAGACGTCGACCCGGAGGGTGGGTTCGAGGCGGCGCCGCAGGCTGATCTCGCCCATGTCGGTGTCCTGCCAGTCGAGCTCCTCGAAGCGTCTGCTCATCGGGCCGGGCCTCTCAGTGCAGTGCGCCGGCCTCTTCGAAGCTGGCGTCGTGGCGCATCTTGTCCGACAGGCCTGCAGCCTTGAGGTCACGCCTGATCTCGCTCGGCAGCGAGAAGAGCAGCGACTCCTGTGCCGCCACCACGGGTGCGACGTCCTCGAAGCCGTGAGAGGCGAGAAGGTCGAGCACCCCGCGCACGAGGATCTCGGGCACCGAGGCCCCCGAGGTCACGCCGACCGTGCTCACACCGTCGAGCCACGCGATATCGATCTCCTCGGCGTAGTCGACGAGGTGGCCTGCACGAGAGCCGTGCTCGAGCGCAACCTCGACCAGTCGCACCGAGTTGGAGGAGTTGGTCGAGCCCACCACGATCATGAGGTCGCAGTCCGCAGCCATCTGCTTCACGGCGAGCTGACGGTTCTGGGTGGCGTAGCAGATGTCGTCGCTGGGAGGGTCCTGCAGGTTCGGGAACCGCTCGCGCAGCTTGCGCACCGTCTCCATCGTCTCGTCGACGGACAGCGTGGTCTGGGAGAGCCAGACGACCTTCTCCGGGTCGCGCACGGTGACGTTGGCGACGTCATCAGTGCCGTCGACGAGCTGGATGTGCTCCGGCGCCTCACCAGCAGTGCCCACCACCTCTTCGTGCCCCTCGTGACCGATGAGCAGGATGTCGAAGTCGGAGTCGGCGAAGCGCACCGCCTCACGGTGCACCTTCGTCACCAACGGGCACGTGGCGTCGATCGTGCGCAGCGAGAGAGCCTTCGCCTCTTCGTGCACCACCGGGGCGACACCGTGAGCGGAGAGAACCACCGTCGCACCCTCGGGCACCTCGTCGGTCTCGTCGACGAAGATCGCGCCGCGCCTCTCGAGCGTGGTGACCACGTGCTTGTTGTGGACGATCTGCTTGCGCACGTAGACGGGCGCGCCATAGAGCTCGAGCGCCTTCTCGACCGTGACGACCGCCCGGTCGACCCCGGCGCAGTAACCGCGCGGGGCCGCGAGGAGCACGCGCTTCGTGGAGTCAGCCATGCCCTCCATCGTAGGCGGCGCTCCTTCCGCACCCAATTCCCGCGCGACCGGCCGTCGGGCCTGCGTCCTAGGGTGTGCACCATGACCCCCCTCCCCGAGCGGGCCACCGACACCAGCGCAGAGGAGCCCTGGCCCGTGCGGCTGCTCTCGATGAAGATCGGCGAGTACGTCGAGAAGATGTCGGTGATCTGGGTCGAGGGCCAGGTCGTGCAGCTCAACCGCAGACCCGGCGCCCGCACGGCATACCTCACCCTGCGCGATCCAGACGTCGACATGAGCCTGTCGGTCTCGATCCACGTCAACGCCCTCGACGCCATGGCCGGCCCCCTCGCGGAGGGCGCTCGCGTCGTCGTGCAGGCCAAGCCCACGTTCTGGAACCAGCGCGGCGCGCTGATGCTCGACGCCCGCCAGATCAGGCCCGTCGGGGTCGGCGAGCTCCTCGCCCGGCTGGAGTACCTCAAGCGCACCCTCGCCCAGGAGGGGCTCTTCGACGCCGATCGAAAGCGCCCCCTCCCCTTCCTGCCGCGTCGTGTCGGCCTCGTCTGCGGGCGGGCGAGCGCGGCGGAGCGCGACGTGGTCGAGAACGCGCTCCGCCGTTGGCCGGCGACGCGGTTCGAGATCCGCCAGGTGGCGGTGCAGGGCACGAATGCCGTGTCCGAGGTCAGTGCCGCAGTCGCCGAGCTGGATGCCCACCCCGAGGTCGACGTCATCGTCGTGACCCGCGGCGGTGGCAGCGTCGAGGACCTGCTGCCCTTCAGCAACGAGGCGCTCCTGCGGGCCGTCGCGGCGGCCCACACCCCCGTCGTCAGTGCCATCGGCCACGACGTCGACACTCCCCTGCTCGACCTGGTCGCCGACCACCGCGCCTCCACCCCGACCGACGCGGCCAAGGCCGTGGTGCCCGACGCAGAGGCCGAGCGCCGGGCCGTCGCCGCCGCTCGCGAGCGGATCACCCTGTCCCTGACCGCACGGTTGACCCACGAGCGGCGCCGCCTCGTCGAGCTGCGCAGCCGACCGGTGCTCAGCGACAAGGGGGCCTTCGTACGCGGACAGCGCGAAGTGGTGGCTGCGCTGCGTGCGCGGTCACGCCGAGGCGTCGAGGCACGGCTGCACCGGGCGCGCGACCACACCGCCCACCTGCGCTCCCAGGTGCGCACCCTCTCGCCCCAGTCGACCCTCGACCGTGGCTATGCGATCGTGCAGCAGGTCGACGGAACCGTCGTGCTCGACCCCAGTGACCTCCGCCCCGACGAGGTGTTGCGCGTGCGGGTCGCCCGCGGCGACTTCGGCGCGAGGACCGTCGGCGTCGACAGCTAGGCTTTGTGGCATGGCGAAGCAGTCCCAGGCCGAGTCGACCCCCGATGCCGACATCGCTGACCTGACCTACGAGCAGGCCCGCGACGAGCTGGTCGCCCTCGTGGCCCGGCTCGAGAGCGGCCAGGTCGGCCTCGACGAGAGCATGGGGCTGTGGCAACGCGGCGAGACGCTCGCGGCGCACTGCAGCCAGTGGCTCGACCGTGCCGAGACGCGGATCACCGCCGAGGGTTGAGCCCTGCCCTCCCGGCTTCCCTCGACGATCGGCGCTATGTCGTGACCGGCCGCAGGTAGGTCGCGAAGTCGGCCATCTCCTGCAGAGTGGCGGTCCCCGTGATGAGAGTGGTGAGGTCGCCCTGCGTCTGCGGGTCGTCGAGCAGGCTGTTCTGCGTCTTGGTGTCGCGTACGAAGGTGTTCCACGTCCGCCCAGCGGCCTCGATCGTGCCCGTCTTCGCGGCCCGGTTGGTCTGTGCCGCCACCCAGGCCCGCGTGGGGTCCTCGGTCTGCTCGACCGCGATGTAGCTTCCCGACGGCATCTGGTAGCCCGCGTGCCAGGTCTTGAAGCCACCCGTGCCGCGGATGTAGCGCGCCGAGGTCTGCCTCCACCCGTCCGGGAGGCCGACGGCCTCGACGATCGGCCAGCCGCTCTGCTTCGCCACCTCGACCGCTGTGGCGTGGACGTCGACCGGCGGGCCCCCGACCGAGTTGACGCGCGGCACCACGAGCACCAGCACCGCCATCATGCCCAGGACCGCGAGCAGTGAGAGCACGAGGTTCTTGCCGGACCCCATCGAGTAGCGGCTCCGGGGCGCCTGCTCGGGCGGGCCGGGCTGCGCGTCGGTGGGGGCTGCGGGCGTGGTCACGCCCCCATCGTCCCTGACGGGTACCCCCGCACCCAAACGGCCCCGGCGCTAGGGTTTGACCAGTCACCCCACACGTCACGGAAGACAGGTCGAGATGCTCCAGAGCCCGCCCCCTCACCACCCGTGGTCGACAGGAACGGAAGCCTGAGGGTGCGCGCCGGGCTGCCGGTCGTCGTCATCGGCGAACTCCTCGTCGACATCGTCCGCGCCCCGGACGGCAGCACCGTGGAGCACGTGGGTGGTTCGCCCGCGAACGTCGCCCTCGGGTTGGCCCGCCTGGCGCACGACACCCACTTCGCCACCCTCGTCGGCACGGACGCCCGCGGCGAGCGGTGCACCTCCCACGTGGAGTCCGGCGGCGTGCACCTGTTGCCAGGGAGCACGAGTCCGACCCACCCGACCTCCACTGCGGTTGCGACGATCGATGCCACGGGGGCGGCGACCTACGACTTCGACCTGCACTGGGACCTCCCGCCGGTGCAGTTTCCCGAGGGCACGGGCCACGTGCACACCGGCTCGATCGCGACCACGCTCACCCCCGGCGAGGCCCGAGTCACCGAGGCCCTGTCCGGCGCCCGGCTGCACGCAACCGTCTCCTACGACCCCAACATGCGACCGTCGATCATGGGCGAGGCCGCGCGGGTGCGCGATCGGGTCGAGGAGCTCGTCGCTTTCTCCGACGTCGTGAAGTGCTCCGAGGACGACATCGAATGGCTGTATCCCGCTGAGTCGCCCGCACAGGTCATGTCCCGGTGGGCCGGGCTCGGCGCCTCGCTCGTCGTGGTGACCCTCGGTGGCGAGGGGGTGGTCTGGCGAGCGCCCGACGGCGTCGAGGGTGGCGCCCCAGCTCGGGTCGACTCGGTCGTGGACACCGTCGGTGCTGGCGACTCCTTCATGGCCGGGCTGGTCTCCGGCCTCCTGGACGCAGGGTTCCTCGGGGGGCCCGAGGCCCGCAGACGGCTGTGCACCGCCCCCGCAGGTGCCGTCGCACCCGCCATCGACCGGGCCCTGTCCACGAGCGGGGTGACCGTGCGCCACGCCGGTGCCTACGCCCCCACCCGAGAGGAGATCGCATGACCGACTTCGCCTTTTCCGACGTGTTGCCCGTCGGTGACGACGAAACGCCATACCGACTCCTCGCCAGCGAGGGGGTGTCGGTGGTCGACGGCCCGGGCGGTCGCCAGTTCCTCGAGGTCGAACCCGAGGCCCTGCGGATGCTCACCGAGACAGCGATGCACGACATCGCCCACTACCTGCGCCCTGCCCACCTCCAGCAGCTCGCGAACATCCTCGCCGACCCCGAGGCGAGCGACAACGACAAGTTCGTCGCACTCGACCTGCTCAAGAACGCCAACATCGCCGCGGGCG
>JBDSVV010000251.1:0-9908 GCA_039927035.1 Ornithinibacter sp.
GTCCGGCGACGCGGCTACCGGCCACGGCTTCCGCGACACCGAGCTCGAGGAGCAGGTGCTCGAGCTGACCCGCCAGCTCGGCATCGGCGCCCAGTTCGGCGGCAAGTACTTCTGCCACGACGTGCGCGTGGTGCGCCTCCCCCGACACGGCGCGTCCCTGCCGGTCGCCATCGCCGTGTCCTGCTCGGCCGACCGACAGGTGCTCGGCAAGATCTCCCCCGAGGGAGTCTTCATCGAGCAGCTCGAGACCGACCCGGCGCGGTTCCTCCCCGACCAGACCCACGAAACCCTCGAGGACGCCGTCGGCGCCTCGAGCACCGGGCAGGGCTCGGTGGTCGAGATCGACCTGAACCGGCCGATGGAGCAGATCCTCGCCGAGCTCTCCCGGCATCCGGTCAAGACCAGGCTCTCGCTCACCGGTCCGCTGGTCGTGGCCCGCGACATCGCGCACGCCAAGATCAAGGAGCGGCTCGACGCGGGCGAGGAAATGCCGGCATACCTGCGCGACCACCCGGTCTACTACGCGGGGCCGGCCAAGACCCCACAGGGGATGCCGTCCGGCTCCTTCGGGCCGACGACCGCGGGGCGGATGGACTCCTACGTCGACCAGTTCCAGGCTGCGGGTGGCTCGATGGTGATGCTCGCCAAGGGCAACCGGAGCCAGCAGGTCACCGACGCCTGCCACGCCCACGGGGGGTTCTACCTCGGCTCGATCGGGGGTCCGGCCGCTCGCCTGGCCCAGGACTGCATCCGCAGCGTCGAGGTGCTGGAATACCCCGAGCTCGGCATGGAGGCGATCTGGAAGATCGAGGTCGAGAACTTCCCGGCCTTCATCATCGTCGACGACAAGGGCAACGACTTCTTCGCCTCCGTGACCAAGCCGGTCTCGTTCACCATCACCACCAGGGACGGCCTGAGATGAGCACCGAACAACGCACCGAGCACGGCTTCGACGACATCCTGGCGGCCAACGCGGAGTTCGCGAAGGACTTCGACCTCGGCGGCTTCGACGGTGTCGCGAAAGCCGGCATCGCGATCGTCACCTGCATGGACTCGCGGATCGACCCCCTGCGGATGGTCGGCCTCGCCTCCGGCGACGCGAAGATGTTCCGAAACCCAGGTGGCCGGGTGACGCCACAGGCGATGGAGGCCTTGGTGCTCGGTGTGCACCTGCTGAACGTGCAGCGCATCCTCGTGATCCCGCACACCCGGTGCGCCATGGCCTCCAGCACCGAGGAGGAGCTCCAGGACCTGGTGGGCCGCTCCGCCGGTGTCGACGCCTCCTGGCACGACTTCAACGTCGTGCCCGACCAGCGCGCCGCCCTCGAGCACGACGTCCACGTCCTGCGCACCCACCCGCTCATCGGTGACCGCGCCCTCATCGGTGGCTTCATCTACGACGTCGACACCGGCCTGCTCCAGCCAGTGCTGTGAGCGAGGCGCGCGTCCAGCTCGCAGCGATCGCGGTGCACCCGGTCAAGAGCACCGCGGTGCGCCCCGTGCGGGAGGCTGCGGTCGAACCCTGGGGCCTGGCCGGGGACCGGCGCTGGATGGTGGTCGGCTCCGACGGGGAGTGCCTCACCGCTCGCGAGCACCGCCTGCTGCTGAGTGTCGTCGCGGACACTCCGGACACGACGGCGCTCGAGGCCCCGCTCCGCCTCACCGCACCCGGGATGCCGGACCTGCACGTCGAGGAACCACACGGGGCTCCGGTGCCGGTCACCGTCCACGGGCGGGGCCTGTATGCCGTGGTCGCACCTCCGGAGGCCGGTGCGTGGGTGGAGCAGGTGGTCGACGTCACCGGGCTGCGCCTGGTGCACGTCGCGCAACCTCGGCTGCTGAACCCGGCGCACTCCGCGCCCGGTGACGCAACGGCATTCGCGGACGCCTACCCGGTGACGCTGGCAACCGCCGCGTCCCTTCGCCGGCTGGACGAGTGGGTGGCCGAGACCGCTCGCGAACGCGGCGAGGAGCCACGCGGGGCACTGGAGATTGCCCGGTTCCGCCCGAACCTCCTCATCGAGGGCGACCTCGAGCCCTTCGAGGAGGACCACTGGCGCAGGGTGCAGGTGGGGGACGTGGAGTTCCGGGTCGCCAAGCCGGTGGACCGGTGCGTCATGACCACGATCGACCCGCTCACGCGGGACGGGGGACACGAGCCGATCCGCACGCTCGCCCGACACCGGAAGTGGGAGGGCGCCACGTGGTTCGCCGTCCAGCTCGTGCCGGACGTCGCGGGGACGATCACGGTCGGCGACGAGGTCGTACCGCGACGGTAGCGTTCACCCATGCAGTCCTTCGAGCGCACCTTTCCCGAGTCGTTCCTGTGGGGGACGGCGACCGCGAGCTACCAGATCGAGGGCGCGACCAGCGAGGACGGTCGCAGTGCGTCGATCTGGGACACCTTCGCCACGGTCCCTGGGAAGGTCGCGAACGGCGACACCGGTGAGGTCGCCTGCGACCACTACCACCGGATGCCCCAGGACGTCGCCCTGATGAGCGACCTCGGCCTCGGCGCCTACCGGTTCTCGGTCGCGTGGCCCAGGGTCGTTCCCGACGGGACCGGTGCGGTCAACGCTGCCGGTCTCGACTTCTACAGCCGACTCGTCGACACCCTGCTGGAGGCCGGCATCCGGCCAGTGGCGACGCTCTACCATTGGGACCTGCCGGAGGTGCTGGACCAGAGGGGCGGGTGGCTCAACCGCGACATCGCGAGCTGGTTCACCGACTACGCGGGTGCGGTGGTCACGGCGCTGGGTGACCGGGTGCAGAACTGGACGACCTTCAACGAGCCGTGGTGCTCCTCGGTGCTCAGCTATGCGATCGGCGCGCACGCCCCCGGGCACCGCGACCCGCTCGAGAGCATGGTGGCCGCGCACCACCTGATGCTGGCCCACGGAACCGTTGTTCCCGCGATCCGGGAGGCCTGTCCCGCCGCGGAGGTGTCGATCACCTTGAACCCCACGCAGGTCTACGGCCCGGATACCGGCGACGAGCGCGACGCCGATGCCGTGCGACGAGCGGACAACGTCCTCAACGGCCTGTTCTTCGGGCCGCTGTTCCACGGCGCCTATCCCGAGGGCTTCCTCGCCGACACCACGCACCTCACCGACCACTCCTACATCCGCGACGGTGACCTCGAGACCATCGCGGCGCCGCTGGACAACCTCGGGGTCAACAACTACTTCCCCACCCGCGTGCGGGCGACCCGCGACGGCGAGCAGTCCGACATGGTGCTGCCGGGGTGCGACGGCGTCATCGAGACCGACCCGCACCCTCCGCTGACGGACATGGGCTGGGAGGTCGACCCGGCAGCCCACCGCGCGATCATCGAGCGGTCCGCCCGCGAGAGCGGCCTGCCGATCTACATCACCGAGAACGGCTCGGCCTGGCCGGGTGACGTCATCGGCGACGACGGGCACGTGCACGACCCCGAGCGGGTCGACTACCTCCAGGGCCACCTCGGCGCCGTCGCCGACGCGATCGAGGACGGCACCGACGTGCGCGGCTACTTCGCGTGGTCCCTCATGGACAACTTCGAGTGGGCCTACGGCTACGACAAGCGGTTCGGCATCGTGCACGTCGACTACGACACCCAGGTGCGCACCGTGAAGGACTCGGGGCTGGAATATGCCCGGATCATCGCTGCGCACCGGAGCCGATGACCGCCTCCCGCACGACCGTCGTGGTCGGTGGCGGCATCCTCGGCCTTGCCGTCGCCGAACGGCTGGTGCGCGAGAACCCCTGGGCCGGCGTCACCCTGTTGGAGAAGGAAGGCGGCTGGTCGCGCCACCAGAGCGGTCGCAACAGCGGCGTCATCCACTCCGGGCTCAACTACCCTCCGGCGAGTGCCAAGGCGCAGTGGTGCCGCGATGGAGTGGGAGCCCTCCTCGACCTGGCCCGAACCGAGGGGGTGCCACACCGGGTGACAGGCAAGCTCGTCGTCGCGGTCGAGCCCGCCGAGCTGCCCCGGCTGCGCGCTCTGGCAGAGCGCGGCAGGGCCAACGGGCTGCGGGTGACCGAGCTCGGGGGGGAGGAGGCGCGCGAGCACGAGCCCCACGTGGCCGCGCTCGCGGCGGTCCACGTGCCCGAGACGGGCATCATCGACTACCCCTTGTCTGCGCAGCCCTCGTGCGGCGCCTCGAGGGCGCGGGCGCATCGCTGCGGCTGGGCACCGAGGTACTCGGGGCGTCACCGCGCCCCGACGGCTTGGTCGTGCACACCAGCAAGGGAGACCTCACGGCAGACCTCGTGGTCAACTGCGCCGGGCTCCACGCCGACCGCGTCGCGACGTTGTTCGGCCATCACCCGTCGGTGCGGATCGTGCCCTTCCGGGGTGAGTACCGCGAGCTGACGTCGCAGGCGGCCCACCTGGTCAGCGGTCTCGTCTACCCGGTGCCGGACCCGGATCTCCCCTTCCTCGGGGTGCACCTCACCCGAGGCATCGACGGCCATGTCCACGCCGGGCCAAACGCGGTGCTGGCACTCGCCCGTGAGGGCTACCGCTGGCGGGACGTGAGCCCGCGAGACCTGGCCGCAGTGCTGGGGTATGCCGGGTCGTGGCGGCTCGCCCGCCGCCAGGCCAGGACGGGGGTCGCCGAGGTGCTCAGGTCGCTCTCAGCGCGACGGTTCACCGACAGCGTGCGCCGGCTGGTGCCAGAGCTCGATGCAGCGGACCTGGTGCCGGCTCCCGCCGGGGTGCGCGCCCAAGCGGTACGCCGCGACGGGGCCATGGTCGACGACTTCCTCGTGGAGCGATCACACCGGGCGGTGCACCTGCTCAACGCACCCTCGCCCGCGGCCACGGCATCCCTGTCCATCGCCCAGCACGTCGTCGAGCTCCTCCCGACCTGAAAACCCCGCGGAACCACGGCCCCAGTCGCTGCCTGTGTCCGGACTCCGTAAGAAGTCAGGGCAGGGAGACCGCGGCGGGACACGGGCGGGTCTGGGGCGGTGGGTCAGGCGGGGCGACCGATCACGATCACGTCGATGTTGCCTCGGGTCGCCTTGGAGTAGGGGCACACCTCGTGGGCCTTCTCGGCAAGGGACTGGGCGGTCTGCTCGTCGACACTGGGGATGAGGGACACGAGCTCGACGGCCAACCCGAAGCCGCTGTCGGTCTTGCCGAGCGTCACGTCCGCCGTCGTGCTCGCGGCAGAGGCGTCGATGCCCTCGGCCCGTGCAACCACCGCGAGTGCCCCGTTGAAGCAGCTGGCGTAACCGGCAGCGAATAGCGTCTCGGGGTTGGCCTTGGGGCTGGACCCACCGGGCTTCCCGAGCTCGAGGTCGACCACCCCGTCCGCGCTGCGGACGCGCCCGCCTCGGCCACCCTCGGCGCTGGCGGCGATGGTGTAGATGGTCTTGTTCACGGACTCGCGGGGCACGCTGATCTCCTGGGGAAGGGGTGAAGGGGACGTGCGGCCAAACCCCGATGCACCCGTCGACATTCCCGACTTCTTGCGCGACAGCCACGCCCGAGGGTCCGCAAAGCGACCTCACGCGTGGCTCAAGTGCAATAGGTCGGGTCAGCGGTTGGATGCTCCTGCACCACCCCCTCCGCCAGCGCAACCCAACGGAAGCGACGCGGTAATCCGCCGGAATTCTGCTCGCGACGCAGGTCACGATTCGGGTCTTCGTTGGGACGCCCCGGCGCGATAGCAGCGTCCGATCGGTAGGGTCGCTGACGAGTCCGACGTGGGTCGACCACGTTCACTACCGCCAAGGAGCATCACTCGTGACCACCTCGCGCACCCGCCGAGCCGGAGCAGTCTCTGCCGCCGCCCTCGTCTCCACCCTCGCCCTCGCGGCCTGTGGCTCCAGCGACAGCGGCGGCGGCGCCACCCCTGCCGCCTCCAACGCCAGCGGAATCACGACGATCGCCGAGGGCACCCTCAAGGCCTGTACCCACTTGTCCTACAAGCCGTTCGAGTTCAAGGACGGCGCCGACGTCGTCGGCTTCGATGTCGACCTGATGGCCTTGGTCGCCGAGAAGCTCGGCCTCAAGCAGGAGGTCGTCGACATCGAGTTCGCCACGATCACCTCTGGTGCCGCGTTCGCCGCCAAGAAGTGCGATGCCGGTTACGGCGCCACCACCATCAACGACGAGCGCAAGAAGGCCGTCCTGTTCTCCGATCCCTACTTCGACTCCACCGCTGCGCTGCTGGTCAAGAAGGACTCCGGGATCAGCGACCTCGCTGGCCTGAAGGGCAAGAAGCTGGGGGTGCAGACCGACACCACTGGCCAGGAGTTTGCTGCGAAGGAGAAGGCCGCCAACGGATACACCCCCATCGTCTTCGATGACCTCCCGACCCAGCTCGCAGGCGTGCTTTCCGGCCGGGTTGAGGGCGCGCTCAACGACAACGGCCCCCTCCTCGTCTTCGCGAAGGAGAACCCGAGCACCTCGGTCGTCAAGGAGTTCGACACCGGCGAGCAGTACGGGTTGATGTTCAAGAAGGACGACCCCAACGGGCAGAAGCTGGCCGACACCGCCAACGAAGTCCTCAAGGCTGCCAAGGCCGACGGCCGCTTCAACGACATATACAAGAAGTGGTTCGGGGTCGACGCCCCGAAGTGACCTCTCCTGCGAACCCGAGGGCGGCTGTACGGTTCGACCGGACTGCCGCCCTTGGGGTCTCAGCTCACAAGCACCAGCACGTCGGAAGGAGATCTCATGAGCACCATCAGCACTGACGCTCCCCCAAAGAGGAAGCTCTCCCCGCGCAGACGCGCGCAACGAATCCGGTGGGCCCAGTACACAGTCCTTGGTGCCGTCGTGATCGTCGTCGCGCTCACCGCGAACTGGGGGCAGATCCAGCAGGTCTTCTTCAAGCCCGACCTGGTCAAGGCAACCTTCACCGAGGGACTCCCCAACGCCTTCAAGAACACCCTCATCTACACCGCTGGCGCCTTCGTCATCGGCCTGCTGCTCGGGACTGTTCTGGCGCTGATGCGCCTGTCGTCCGTCGGTCCCTACCGCTGGCTCGCCTCGGTCTGGATCGAGTTCTTCCGGGGCCTACCCGCGATCATCGTCTTCATCGCCTTCGGTCTGCTGCCGTTGGCATTCGCCGGGCTGGTCATCCCGTTCGACCCCTACGGCACGGTCTGGGTCGCCCTGGGTCTTGTCGCCTCGGCCTATCTGGCCGAGACGATCCGCGCAGGCATCCAGGCCGTCCCCCGGGGTCAGATCGAAGCGGCCCGCTCGCTCGGGATGCCGGCGGGTGTCGCCACGCGAAAGATCGTCCTGCCGCAAGCCTTCCGAATCATCACCCCTCCGCTCACCAACGAGGTCATCCTCTTGGTCAAGGACTCCTCCTTGGTCTACGTCCTCGGGCTCTCCACGACCGGCTACGAGCTGACGAAGTACGGCAAGGACCTCGCCAACACCAACGCGAACCTCACACCCCTCATCGTCGCCGGCTTCTGTTACCTGCTCATCACCCTCCCCCTCTCCATCGTCGTGCGTCGCATGGAAGCCCGTCAGCAGAAGGAGCGCTGAGCATGGCCAGCAAGCCCGCGGCATCCTCACCCGTCGTCGTCGTCACCGACCTGCACAAGTCGTTCGGGGAGAACCACGTCCTGCAGGGACTCGACGCCACGATCCACCAGGGAGAGGTGGTCTGTGTCATCGGCCCGTCGGGCTCGGGCAAGTCGACCTTCCTGCGCTGCATCAACCTCTTGGAGCAGCCCACGAGCGGCTCGATCACGGTCGGTGGGGACGAGGTCACCGACCCCGACTGCGACATCGATGCCATCCGCCGCAACATGGGCATGGTGTTCCAGCAGTTCAACCTCTTCCCGCACCTCACCGCTCTGCACAACTGCACGGTCGCCCAGACGACGGTCCTGAAGCGTTCCACGTCCGAGGCCGAGGCCAAGGCTCGCGAGAACCTCGAGAAGGTCGGCCTCTCGGACAAGGAGGGCGCCTACCCGGCCCAGCTCTCAGGAGGACAGCAGCAGCGCGTCGCCATCGCACGGGCTCTCTCGATGGACCCCACCTTGATGCTCTTCGACGAGCCGACGTCCGCGCTCGACCCGGAGCTGGTGGGTGATGTGCTCTCGGTCATGCGCCGTCTGGCGAACGAGGGCATGACCATGTTCGTCGTCACCCATGAGATGGCGTTTGCGCGGGACGTGGCCGACCGAGTGATCTTCATGGACGGCGGCAGCATCGTCGAGGAAGGCTCCCCCGAGCAGGTCATCGGTGCGCCGACCGAGGAGCGCACCAGGGTCTTCCTCCAGCGCGTGCTCGACCCGACCCACGTCGAAGCCGGAGCCGAGGACGCGGCCTACGCCAGGCGTCACGTGCGCGAAGTCGAACATCACCGCCCCCACCTTCCCCACCTCCCCCACCGTCCCCCCGGCCGCGGCGGTGGCACCGGAGGCGACGCTGGCCAGGGTGGCGCCGCCGGCTCGGGCTGATCCGGGGCGGAATCAGCCGACTTTTTGCCCTCCAGCCACGCCCGAGGGCCCTCGAGGCGACCTCGCGCGTGGTTGGAGGGCAATAAGTCGGGGGGTGGGAGGGCAATAAATCGGGGGGTGGGAGGGGTGTCGGCGCTCAGAGGGCGAGGTGCTCCTGCACCACGGCGGCAAGCCGGTCCGCGGTCGAGCGGGCCTGGTCCTGCGTGGACGCCTCGACCATCACCCGCACGAGCGGCTCGGTGCCGGACTTGCGCAGCAGCACCCGCCCCGTGCCGTCGAGCGCGGCGCCCGCCTCCTGCACGGCAGCCAGCACCGCCTCGTGGCTGTGCACCCGGCTGGTGTCGACACCCCGCACGTTGACGAGCACCTGCGGCAACCGGGTCATCACGGTGCCGAGGTCGGCCAGGCTGCGGCCGGTCTGCGCCACCCGGGCCGCGAGCATCAACCCGGTGAGCACACCGTCGCCGGTCGTGCCGTGCTCGAGGAAGATCACGTGACCGGACTGCTCGCCCCCGAGCGAGTGGCCGCCGGCCCGCATCTGCTCGAGCACGTAGCGGTCCCCCACCCCGGTCTGCACGACGGTGATGCCCTCGCGCTCCATGGCTTGGAGCAGGCCGAGGTTGCTCATCACGGTCGCGACGAGGGTGTCCTGCGCGAGGGACCCGCGCTCCTTCAGTGCCACCGCGAGGATGCCCATGATCTGGTCACCGTCGACCTCGGTCCCCGTGGAGTCGACGGCGAGGCAGCGGTCGGCGTCCCCGTCGTGGGCGATGCCCAGGTGGGACCCCGAGGCGAGGACCGCGGACCGCAGCGGTTCCAGGTGGGTCGAGCCGTAGCCGTCGTTGATGTTCAGGCCGTCGGGCGCCGTGCCGATCTCGACCACCTCGGCACCAGCGAGGCGGAAGACCTCCGGCGAGACCTGGCTGGCGGCGCCGTGGGCCCCGTCGATGACGACCTTCAGCCCGTCGAGACGGTTGGGGAGCACCCGAAGGAGGTGGGAGATGTAGCGGGTGTGGCCGTCCTGCATGTCGACGATCCGCCCCACGTCGGCGCCGGTGGGCCGGCGCATGTGGTGGTCCATGGCCGCTTCGATGCGGTCCTCGACCTCATCGGGAAGCTTGTGCCCGCCGCGCGCGAAGAACTTGATGCCGTTGTCGGGCATCGGGTTGTGCGAGGCCGAGAGCATGACGCCGAAGTCGGCCCCGATGTCGGCCGTGAGGTAGGCGACGGCCGGGGTGGGGAGGACCCCCACGTTGTAGACGTCGACACCCGCCGAGGCGAGCCCCGCGATGACGGCCGCCGACAGGAACTCACCGGAGGCCCGCGGGTCGCGTCCGACGACTGCCTTGGGTCGGTGCCCCGGCGTGACGCCGGCGTCACCCAGGACGCGTGCCGCCGCAACGGAAACCGCGAGGGCCAGCTCAGCGGTGATGACGGGGCCGTTGGCCAAGCCGCGCACGCCATCGGTGCCGAAGAGTCGAGTCATGTGC
>JBDSVV010000252.1:0-5640 GCA_039927035.1 Ornithinibacter sp.
GCACGTCGGTGACCGCCTCCTGGAAGCTCGCCGCCACGTCGGCCACGGGCACGCTCTCCCCCGCAGCCTCCTTCGCCTGCACCCAGCGCGAGACCGCGGTCTTCAGCCCGGAGAAGGAGAAGTCGAAACGGTGGCGCTCCATGTCTCGACCGGTGGTGAGGCCACGCGGGAAGTCGATGACGACCTGCCCGTCGCGGGCGATGCGGTCGATGTGCGGCCCACCGGGAAAGGGCAGCCCGAGCACCCGGGCGACCTTGTCGAAGGCCTCGCCGGCGGCGTCGTCGATCGTCGATCCCAGACTGCGCACGTCGTGCGTGACGTCGGGGACGAGCAGGAGCGAGGAGTGCCCGCCGGAGACGAGCAGTGCGAGCACCGGCTCGGGGAGCGGGCCGTGCTCGACGATGTCGACGGCGACATGGCTGGCGAGGTGGTTGACGCCGTAGAGCGGGAGGCCGAGGGACACGCTCAGCGCCTTGGCCGAGGCCACTCCCACCATGAGCGCGCCGGCGAGACCGGGGCCGGAGGTGACGGCGATGGCATCCAGGTCACGAAGCGTGACACCGGCTGTGGCACAGGCCCGCTCGATGGTGGGGACCATCGCTTCGAGGTGGGCGCGACTGGCGACCTCTGGCACGACACCACCGAAGCGCGCGTGCTGCTCGACACTGCTCGCGATCGCGTCGACGAGCAGGGTCTCACCCCGCACGATGCCCACCCCGGTCTCATCGCACGACGTCTCGATCCCCAGCACCAGTGGAGCGTCAGCCACGCTCGTCACCCCTCTCCTGCAACGACTTTCGCATGACGATCGCATCGACACCGCCCGGTTGGTAGTAGGCTCGACGGGTCGAGACCACCGCGTAGCCGTTGCGGTCGTAGAGCGCCCTGGCCGGGAAGTTGTCGGCCCGGACCTCCAACATCACGTGAGTCGCGCCGCGGTCGCGCGCGCGTCGCTCGAGCTCCGTCAGCACCACGCGACCCAGTGCGCGCCCACGACCCCTGGGCGCCACCGCGATGGTCATCACGTCGGCGAGCTCTCCACCGTGGTCGATGCCCCCGTAGGCCACGAGCCCGTGCTCGTCATCGAGGGCGATGTAGTCACGGCGGGGTCGCCCGGCCAGCTCGTGCCACCACGACGCCTCCGACCAGGCATCGGCGTCGAAGAGGAGCGACTCGAGCTCGACGAGCCGAGGCAGGTCGCTCCACTTCACGTCGCGAAGCCCTGCACCCGAAGCACTCACCGGGCGTTCCTCTCGGCGGTGGTCAGCGCGTCGGGCCGGCGGAGGTAGCGCGCATCCACCGGCATCGGCCACCCGTGCTCGATGCCCCTGGCGCCCAGCTCAGCCATGACGCCGGCATCCACGTCCAGCGGCTCCACGGCAACCGGGAAGAACGCTGGATAGAGCAGCGGCCCACGCCCCGCCGTGGGCAGCCTGCGGAGCTCCTCGGGGACCTCGGCAGGAAGATCGACCGCAGGGCCGCCCAAGCGCTCGATGCCCCCCTCGATCACTCGGTAGTGGGCCCAGTAGACCTCGTTGCGCCGCGCGTCGGTCGCCACGAGCAGCTCGTCCCCGGCCCGGAACGTGGACTGAGACGCCAGGGCGTCGAGCGAGCACACGCCGTGGACCGGGATGCCGGTCGCCAGGCCCATGGTCAGGCCGGTCACCATCCCCACGCGCAACCCGGTGAACGGGCCGGGGCCCGTCCCGACCACGATGCCGGTGAGCTCCCCAGGCGTGACACCCGCCCCGACGAGCAGCTGGGCAACCAGAGGGGCGAGGTGCTCGGTGTGACCCCGGGGGTCGACCCGGGCAGCGGAGGTCGTGTGCCCCGCCCCGTCGGTGAGCCCCACCGCGATGGCCGAGGTGGAGGTGTCGATGGCCAGGATCAGCACGGTCGACCGCCGAGCGTCGCGAGCGCAGACGGTTCCAGGCTCCAGCGGCCACCGAGCCCCGAGATGGTCGCGACCCGGACCTCGGTGGAGGGGTCTTCATCCAGCACGACCTCGATGCGGTCGTCGGCGAGCCCCTCGACCAGCCCGTGCCCCCACTCCACCACCGTGACGCTCTCCGCCACCAACGCGTCGAGGTCGAGGTCGTCGAGCTCGAGGGCCCCGTGCAGCCGGTAGGCGTCGACGTGGACAAGCGCCGGGCCATCAGCTGCCCCGGGGTGCACGCGGGCGATGACGAAGGTCGGCGAGGTCACGTCCCCGCGCACCCCGAGGCCCTCGCCGATGCCTCGGGCGAGCGCCGTCTTGCCCGCCCCCAGGCCCCCCGTGAGCACCACGAGGTCCCCGGCGCTGAGCAACCGGCCCAGGGCCGTGCCGAGGGAGTGGGTGTCCTCGGGGGTGGCGAGCACGAACCGCCTGCCACTCATGAGACCTTGCCCCGCCGGGTCCTGACCCGAGCCTGCTCCCGCTTCCTCGAGAAGTCCTGGATGGTGCGGCGCACGCGCGGCTTGCTGCTGACCGGGATCCCCTCTGCGACGGCACGCTGCGCCCGCTGGATGAGCATGAGCAGCTGCTGGGTCACGAGCTCTGCGTGCTCGAGCATGATGATGTGGCCGGCATGCTCGACCACCACGTGCTCCGCCCCGGGGATCCGTCTCACGATCTCCACACTGTGCGACGGGGGCGTGATGAGGTCACCGGCACCATTCATCACGAGCACCTCGATCCCGCGGAGCGCGGAGAGGTGCTCGGTGATGTCGAGGCCGTCGAGGTCGGGGAGGAAGGCGGCCATCACCTCGAAGCGCG
Organism: Ornithinibacter sp.; assembly: GCA_039927035.1. Taxonomy (GTDB): domain Bacteria; phylum Actinomycetota; class Actinomycetes; order Actinomycetales; family Dermatophilaceae; genus Fodinibacter. Next base: position 2,756 of record JBDSVV010000252.1, read on the forward strand.
TCCCGAAGATGGTGTCGGTGACGAGGTCGACGAGGTCGGAACCCACCGGGGAGTCGAAGGCCCAGCGACGGATGATGACGTCCTGGATGCCCTTGCCCATCCGCCGCAGCTGACGGATGGCGCCTGCGTGCCGCCCCAGACGCGTGAGCAGCCCCTCCCCGATCGCACCGACCAGGGCCCCGAAGCCCGGCCCGAGGCCGAACTCCGTCATCTGGGCACCGCCGGCACTCGTGGCGATGAGCCCCACCGCCAGCACACGCTCGCGCACGGCAGCCGGGTGCTGTCCCGCCCACGACATCACCGACATCCCGCCCATGGAGTGCCCGATGAGCACCAACGGCCCCGTGGGGCACGTCGCGGCGATCACGGACTGCAGGTCCCGGCCGAGGTGGTCGACGGTGCAGTTCTCCAGGGATGACTCCCCGGACCGCCCATGACTGCGCTGGTCGTAGGTCACGACCCGGAACCCGGCGTGGATCAGGGCCCGTCGCTGGAGCACCCAGGTCTGCATCGACAGCGCAAAACCGTGGACGAGCACCACCGTCGGGGTGCGACCCCCGAGGTGTCCGCGGCTGCGAGCAGCCTGCTCCGGCGCGTCGATCTCGACGAGCAGCGCAACCCCGTCATCGGCCGTGACCGTGAGCGACTCACTCGGCGTGTGGGCCCACGCATCGGGCACCGGTGCCGCGCCACGGCGCCCCCGCCCACGGGACACCCGGCCACCGACGGCGGTCAGCGCGCCCTGCAGCGGTCCGAGCGCGACCATCAGCCCCCACCACCGACGAGCACCCGCGGCAGCCGCGGACCCATCCGGGTGACGATCTCGTAGCTGATGGTGCCGGCGGCGCGGGCCCAGTCCTCCGCGGAGGGCTCCCCGTCGGCAGCACGGCCGAGGATGGTGACCTCGTCACCGGCGCCACCGGCATACCCGTCCCCCAGGTCGAGGACGAACTGGTCCATGCAGATCCGGCCCGCGACGGTGAGGGCCCTGCCACCGACGGCCACCGGCCCGCGGCCCCCCGCCGAGCGTGGCAGCCCGTCGGCGTAGCCCATCGGCACCAGACCGAGCACCGTGTCGGATGCCGTGACGTACTCGTGGCCGTAGGAGACGCCCTGTCCCGCGCGAGCCGCCTTCACGAGCGAGAGTCGCGCTGTGACCCGCATCGCCTCGCGCAGGCCGAAGTCGGCGGGCCCCCCGAGGTCGGGGACGGGTGAGACTCCATAGACGGCGATGCCAGGACGGACGAGATCGAAGTGTGCCGACGGGTTGGTCAGTGTCGCAGCGGAGTTGGCGAGGTGGCGCAGGGGCGGTCGGATGCCGGCCCGTTCGAGCTCGTCACATGCGTCCCGGAACCGCTCCTGCTGGGCACGAACGGTCGGGTGGTCGGGTGCATCGGCCCAGGCGAAGTGGGACCAGACGCCGGTGACCTCGACGGCACCGTCGGCCTGCGCCGCAGCGAGGGCGGCGACCATCTGGGACCAGTCCTCGAGCACACCTCCGCGACCCAGCCCGGTGTCCACCTTGACCTGCACGCGCACCGGTCGACCGCGTTCGGCTGCCGCCGCCCGGACGGCGTCGAGGGTCCAGGCGCTGCCGACCGTGACGTCGACGCCGACGTCGATGGCTGCCGCGACGTCTGCCCCCGGGACGAAGAGCCAGGTGAGGATCGGGGCGGTGATGCCCGCAGCCCGCAAGCGCAGGGCCTCGGCGAGCTGGGCGACTCCGAGCCAGGTCGCACCGCCCGCGAGTGCGGCCCTCGCCGACGGGACCAGCCCGTGGCCGTAGCCGTCGGCCTTGACCACGGCCATCACCTGGGCGTTCCCGGCCCTCCGGTCCAGCTCCGCGACGTTGTCGCGGATGGCGTCGAGGTCGACCGTGACCCACGCGGACGCGCCGACGGGTCCGCTGCCGTGTGTGGAGGTTGAGGAGGTGTCCATGGGAAGAGCAAGTCTAGGAGGAGGTGGTCCCGGCCCGACGCAGCAGGGCAGCGACCGTGCCCGGTATGCCGTGGGCCACGTCGAGCGCCCGGACGGGCCCCCCCGGGTTGGCCCTGTCGGCCGACAGGCCGTGCACGAGGGCCCCCAGCGCACCGGCCTCGTCAGCGGGAAGCCCTGCAGCGAGGAGCACCCCCAGCAACCCGGCCAACACGTCCCCCGCGCCCGCCGTTGCCAGCCACGGTGGCGCGTCGGCCTGCGACCAGACCACCGAGTCCGGATCCGGGCCGAGCACCAGAGTCGTGGACCCCTTGAGCAGCACGGTCGCGCCCGTCGCGGTGGCGAGCGCCCGGGCGTGGCGCAGGGGAGCGCGTTCCACGTCCTCGCGGGTCACCTCCCCCGCGTGCAGAACTGACCTGGTGCTCGACTCTGCACCGGCGAGGCGGGTGAGCAGGCGGGCCAGCTCGCCAGCGTGCGGGGTGAGCAGGGTCGGTCGGCCGGCTCGTGACTCCAGGACGTCCAGGTCGAGCAGGTCCAGACCACCGGCGTCGACGAGCACCGGCACGCCCGACGCGAGCGCCTCACGGGCAGCACCGAGCTGCGCCGCGGCATCGGCTCCGGCGCTCTCGGCATCCAGCCCGGGTCCGAGCACCCAGGCCTGCACCCGACCGGCGCCGTGCACCGCTTCGGGCACCGCGGCGCGCACGAGCGACGTCGGGGTCGGCGTGCCGACGTAGCGCACCATCCCCGCCCCGGCAGAGACGGCTGCTGTGACGCTGAGCAGCGCTGCGCCAGTGTAGGACTCGCCGCCCGCGACGATCCCGACGACACCCCTGGAGTACTTGTCGTCATCAGGCCCGGGGACCGGCCAGAGCGCCGCCACGTCATCGTGATCGAGGCGCTGCACCGCAGGAGGCCCAGAGAGGGTGAGACCGATGTCGACGACCGTC
>JBDSVV010000253.1:0-3079 GCA_039927035.1 Ornithinibacter sp.
AGACGAACTGCACCGACATCGCGATCCGGAAGTCGTCCAGGGTGTATTCCTGCGGGCCCCCGGGGGCCAGCCGGTCCAGGATGATGCCGATCGCGGCGATGGTCAGCAGGGATGCCGTGAAGCCACCGATGTTGACCACCGCCGTGGCCCGCCCCAGGCGCGCGGAGGGGTGGAAGGTTCGGGCGAGGTCGAACCCGACCAACGACCCCGGCCCCCCGATGGCGGTGACCACGACGAGGACGACGAGGAGCCACAGCGGCGCCGGCCCCGGCCAGAGCAGCACCACCGCCCAGACGATCATGATCGCGACGACGATGCCGATCACCAGCTGTGAGCGCCTAAACGGCACCCGTGAGGTGAACGTGGCGACGGCCGGCCCCGCGGCCATCGCGGTGACGGTCATGCCGATGAGGAGGTTGGCTGCGACCCCCGGCTCGAGCCCCTCGCCACTGACGAGGAACGGGTAGCCCCAGAGCATCGTGAAGACGGTCGCCCCGAACTGGGAGGAGAAGTGCACCCACATCCCGAGCCGGGTCCCCGGGTTGCCCCAGACCTCCGCGAGGGTTCGTGCGAGCGCCCGGATCTTGATCCGCTCGACCGCCTCGCCGCTGTAGGGGGAGTCCTTCACCACCACGAGCAGCGCGACCGAGAGGACCACGCCGATGCTGGCCGCGGTGGCGAACGACCGCGTCCACCCCCAGGTGGCCAGCGCAGTGGCGAGCGGGGTCGCGGCCGCGACGGCGCCGAGCTGTCCGACCATGCCGGTCAGCTGCGTGACGAACGGCGCCTGCTTGACGCGGAACCAGACCGCGACCAGGCGCAACAACGAGGTGAACACCATGGCGTCACCGGCGCCCAGCAGCACCCGGGCCGCGATCCCGACCCCGAAGGACCCGGCGAAGGCGAACCACATCTGGCCCACGGTCATCATGACCAACCCGATGACCATCAGCTTCTTGGAGCCGAAGCGGTCCAGCAGCACGCCGACAGGAATCTGCATCGCGGCGTAGACCGAGAGCTGGACCACGGTGAAGGTGGCCAGCTGGGCCGCGGTGATGTGGAACCGCTCCGCCGCGAGAAGTCCCGCGACCCCGAGCGAGGTGCGGTGGAACACCGCGAGCACGTAGACCGACAGGGCGACGGCCCAGATCGCCCACGCGCGTCGACGACCGATGTTGTGCACCTGTCGTCGGAGCTGGCTGCCGGTCACCGTCAGAGTCTAGGAGCGCGCTGTTCCGACACCGAGTTCCCGCCATCGACGACCAGCACCTGCCCGGTGACGTAGGCGGCTCCCGCAGACGCGAGGAACACCACCGCGGCCGCAACCTCCTGAGGCGTGCCTGACCGCCCGACGGGAGTCAGCCGGCCCTCACGCTCCTCGGACTCGGTCTGCGACCCGGTCTCGATCCAGCCGGGGGCGACCACGTTGACGGTCACCCCGTGCCCTGCCTCGTCGACGGCCAGCGCCCGCGCCAGGCCGACGAGCCCGGCCTTGGCCGCGGCATACGCCACCTCACCTCGCATCGCCATCACCGCACCGGTCACCGAGGAGACCATGACCACCCTGCCCCGTCCGCTCGCACGAAGGTGGGGCAGGGCCGCCCGGGTGACGAGGTATGCCGTGTCGAGGTTGCGCGCGATCGACGCCTCCCAACGTGGCGGCGCCGTGCCGAGCAGGTCGCCCTCGAGGTAGTCACCGCCTCCGGCCACGCTCACCATCCCGGCGTTGTTCACCAGCACGTCGAGTGCGCCACCGAGGTCGAGGGCCGCGGCGACGATGCTTCGTGCCCCCTCGGGGGTGGTCAGGTCGGCCACGACCCCGGCAGCCGGGTGACCGGCATCCCGCAGCTCGGCGACGCGGTCCTCGACCCGGTCGGTGGTGGCTCCCAGCACCACGGCCGCACCGCAGGAGGCGAGCAGCCGGGCGCTGGCCATCCCGATCCCGGTCTGCGACCCCGCGCCCGTGACGACGGCGACGACCCCCGACAGGTCGAGGTGGCCGGCCGAGGGTGCCACCACGGTCACGACAGCGCTGCGGTGAAGGACTCCTCGAGCACGTCCAGGCCCTCGTGCAGCAGGTCGTCTGAGATCGACAGCGGCGGCAGGAAGCGGAACACGTTGCCGTAGGTGCCGCACGTGAGGGTGATCAGGCCCCGCTGGTGGCAGCCCTTGTTGACGGCCGCGGCCAACGCGGCTGCGGGTGTCTTGGTGTGCGGGTCCTCGACGAGCTCCATCGCGATCATGGCCCCGCGGCCGCGCACCTCCCCGATCTCCTCGAACTTGTCGGCGAGGAGTGTGAGCCGGTCGGTGAGCACGTCACCGATCTCTCGGGCCCGCTCCGCGAGGCCGTCCTCCTCCATCGTGGCGATCGACGCGAGGGCAGCCGCGCACGCCACCGGGTTGCCCCCGTAGGTGCCGCCCAGGCCACCCGCGTGGACGCTGTCCATCAGCCCGGCGCGCCCGGTGACGGCCGCCAGCGGCATGCCACCGGCGATCCCCTTGGCGGTGGTGATGAGGTCGGGCACGACGCCCTCGTGGTCACAGCCGAACCAGTCCCCGGTGCGGCAGAAGCCCGACTGCACCTCATCGGCGACGAGGAGGATGCCGTGCTCGCGGCACCAGTGCGCGAGCCCGGGGAGGAACCCGTCGGGCGGAACGATGAAGCCACCCTCGCCCTGGATCGGCTCGATGATGACTGCCGCGCAATTCTTCTCGCCGACCTGGGCGTGGATCTGGTCGGTGACGGTGCGCAGCGCGTCGGTGGCGCACGCCTCCGGACCGCCGGGCCAGCGGTAGGGGTAGGCCATCGGCACCCGATAGAGCTCGCTGGCGAAGGGACCGAAGCCGTCCTTGTAGGGCATGTTCTTCGACGTCAGGCCCATCGTGAGGTTGGTGCGCCCGTGGTAGCCGTGGTCGAACGCGACGACGGCGCTGCGGCCGGTGGCGTGGCGGGCGATCTTCACGGCATTCTCGACGGCCTCTGCGCCGGAGTTGAAGAGGGCGGACCGCTTCTCGTGCTCCCCCGGCGTGAGCTCGTTGAGCTTCTCGCACACCTCGACGTAGAGGTCGTAGGGCGTGA
>JBDSVV010000254.1:0-9695 GCA_039927035.1 Ornithinibacter sp.
GCGACGTGACGATGCACGACCACATGGCCCAGGACGGGCTGTGGGACGCGTTCACCGACCAAGCCATGGGCTTGCTCACAGAGGCGGCAAACATCGGCGACGTCGCCTTCACCCGTGAGGAGCAGGATGCCTTCTCGGCCCGCAGCCACCAGCTCGCTGCGCGGGCCTGGAAGGACGGCTACTTCGACGACGAGGTCGTCACCGTCACCATCCCGCAGCGCAAGGGCGACCCGCTGGAGTTCCGCACCGACGAGGGCATCCGCGCCGACACGACAGGTGAGTCGCTCGGGCGGCTGCGACCAGCGTTCGCCAAGGACGGCACCATCACCGCCGGCTCCGCATCGCAGATCTCCGACGGGGCGTGCGCCGTCGTCGTGATGCGCAAGTCACGGGCCGAGGAGCTCGGGCTCACCTGGCTCGCCGAGATCGGCGCTCACGGTGTCGTCGCCGGGCCTGACTCCACCCTCCAGAGCCAGCCTGCCCAAGCGATCTCCAAGGCCTGTGCACGAGAGGGCATCTCACCCCAAGACCTCGACCTGGTCGAGATCAACGAGGCTTTCGCCGCGGTGGGCTTGGCCTCCACGAAGGAGCTCGGCATCGACCCGGAGAAGGTCAACGTCAACGGTGGTGCCATCGCCCTGGGCCACCCCATCGGCATGTCCGGCGCCCGAATCACCCTGCACCTCGCGCTCGAGCTCGCGCGCCGCGGCGGCGGGGTGGGTGCTGCCGCACTGTGTGGTGGTGGTGGCCAGGGTGACGCGCTCATCGTCAGGGTCCCTGCCCGGGACTGACCCTGAGCAGTCCCCGCGCGGTTGACGTCCCCTCCCTCGTCGCAGCGACGAGGGAGGGGCGTCCGCGTGCCGTGGCCCGACTGATCTCCCTGGTCGAGGACGGCCACCCGGCGCTGCGGGAGGTGATGGCGGCACTGGTCCCGGATGCCGGTCGTGCCCACGTCGTGGGCCTGACGGGGGCGCCCGGGGTCGGGAAGTCGACGGCGACGAGTGCCCTCGTCACGGCATACCGCTCGGCCGGCCGGCGCGTCGGTGTGCTTGCCGTGGATCCGTCCTCACCCTTCTCCGGTGGAGCCCTCCTCGGTGACCGGATCAGGATGAGCGAGCACGCGGCGGACCCCGAGGTCTTCATCCGTTCGATGGCGTCGCGCGGTCACCTCGGCGGCCTGTCCCGGGCCGCACCGCAGGCGCTGCGGGTGCTCGATGCCGCGGGCTGCGACGTCATCCTGCTCGAGACCGTCGGCGTCGGTCAGTCCGAGGTCGAGGTCGCCGGCACTGCCGACACCACCGTCGTGGTGCTCGCGCCCGGCATGGGGGACGGCATCCAGGCTGCGAAGGCGGGCATCCTCGAGGTGGCCGACATCCTCGTCGTCAACAAGGCGGACCGGGACGGAGCGACGCGCACGGCCAGCGAACTGAGGTCCATGGTGGCCATGACCGCTCGTGGTGATGCCCGGTCCTGGACCCCACCGGTCGTGTCGACGCAGGCGCAGACCGCGTCCGGCATCGAGGCCCTCCTTGGAGCGATCCGCGACCATCGGGACTGGCTCGGTGAAGACGGGCTGCTCGCCCGACGCACTCGCCGTGCATCGCGTGAGGTCGAGGCGCTGGCGCTGGAGGCGTTGCGTTCGGGGATGTCGGGGACCAGCGGGGGAGGCCGGCTGGAGGCACTCGCCGAGGATGTTGCGGCCCGCCGCACAGATCCCTACTCCGCAGCCGACGTGCTCGTGAGCTCAGTGCGGTCCGGTTTCGACCCGGCATGACGGGCAGCCCTCAGGGAGTGGGGTTCTCCAGCACCGTCTCGTCGTCGTGGCGTATCGGCTCGACCGGCATCGGGTCGGGCACGCCGGCAGTGATCTTGCTCCCGTCCGAGCGGGTTCCCCCTGTCTGGGGGGCATCACCGAGGTCGCCGTGGATCCTCGGCCCATGCCCGTCCAGCGCCACCACGAGATCGTGGGACGCGGAGATGAGGTGGGCTGCACCGCGCACCTGCACCGGTACGTCGGTGTCGCCCTCCTCGACCACGAAGGTCATCGACTCCGGCTCCAGGGTGACCCGCACGCGAGTGCCCCGCCACGTGAGCCGGAAGGTCAGCTGGCTCCATCCGTCGGGCAGGCGTGGGTCGAACGCGAGCTTCCCTCCGTGGTCGCGCATCCCGCCGAAACCATTGACCAGGGCCGCCCAGACACCGCCGGCCGAGGCGATGTGCAGACCGTCGACGGTGTTCGCGTGCAGGTTCGCCAGATCGACGAAAAGTGCGTCCCCGAAGTAGCGGAACGCCACCTCGTGGTAGCCCACCTCGGCCGCGATGATCGACTGCACCACCGCCGACAGGCTCGAGTCACCCGTGGTGATCGGGTCGTAGTACTCGAAGTCCATCTGCTTCTGCTGCGCGGTGAACCGGTCGCCCTGAAGGAAGAGGGCCAGCACGACGTCCGCCTGCTTGAGCACCTGGAAGCGGTAGATGACCAACGGGTGGTAGTGCAGGAGGAGGGGGCGGAGCTCGGCCGGCGTGCGGCTGAGGTCCCAGACCTCGCGGTCGAGGAAGAAGTCGTCCTGTGGGTGGATCTCCAGGCCCTCGTCGAAGGGGATGTGCATCTTCGCGGCGCATCGCTTCCACTCCTGCACCTCGCGTTCGTTCACGCCAAGTCGCTGCTCGAGTCGCGTGTAGTCCGTGGGGTGCTCGCGGCGGATCCGCTCCACCGCCTCAGCGGCCTGCTCGAGGTTGAACCGGGCCATGACGTTCGTGAAGAGGTTGTTGTTCACCACCGTCGTGTACTCATCGGGGCCGGTCACGCCGTGGATGTGGAACGAATCCTCACCGTTGCTGCGCCAGAACCCGAGGTCGGCGTAGAGCCGGGCGGTCTCGACGAGCATCGCCAGTCCGTCGCGGACGAGGAAGCCCACGTCATCCGTCGCGTTGACGTACTGCACCAGCGCGTGCGCGATGTCGGCGTCGATGTGGACCTGTGCCGTGCCTGCCGCGTAGTAGGCCGATGCCTCCTCGCCGCTGATGGTGCGCCACGGGAAGAGGGCTCCACGCTCGGAGAGGTCGCGGGCCCGTCGCCGCGCTGCCGGGAGCATCCGGTTGCGGAAGTGGAGCAGGTTCCTGGCGAGCTGGGGGCTGGTGTAGGTGAGGAACGGCGCGACATAGATCTCGCTGTCCCAGAAGTAGTGGCCCTCGTAGCCCGAGCCGGTGACACCCTTTGCGGGCACGCCCTGGCCGTCGGCCCGCGCACTCGCCTGCGCGAGGGTGAACAGGTTGAACCGGACCGCCTGCTGGAGCGCGGTCTGGTGGGGTCCCCCCGCCGTGATCTCGACGTCGCTCGCCGCCCAGAAGCGGTCATACCACTCGCGCTGCTCTCGCAGGTGGTGGGCCGGGTCGTAGCGGGAGGCTCGCTCCAGGGTGCGCCCGCACCGGTCGACGAGCTCGGGCACGGGAAGGCTGCGCGAGGTGTGGTAGGCCACGGTCTTCTCGATGCGGACGGTGCTGCCTGCCCGCGCCTCGACCCGGAACACGGTCTTGGTCTCGTCCGGTGTCGCGAGGGACTCGGTCGTGGAGTCGTCGGGACTGCTGAGCACGTGGTGGGCCGCCACGGCCACCGTCATGCCGGAGTTCGCACACCTGAAGCCGAGCTCGGTGCGTGCGTCGGACGCATGGTGGTGCTGCGGGCTGAGAACCCGGCCCGCGAGGGCCGCCGCCCGGCGCGGGTCGACGGCACTGCCCATCGCGTGCGCCGGCTCGTGGTACTCGTCCTCGCCGTCCTGTCGGTTGAGGATCTGCGAGGAGATGACGACAGAGGCGTCGTTGGAGAGCATCGTCACCTCGAGGGTGAGCACGGCGAGGTGTCTCTGGGCGACCGAGACCATCCGCGAGGACTCGACCAGAATCCGCTTGCCGGAGGGGGTCTGCCAGATCAGCGAGCGGCGGAGCACGCCGTCGCGGAAGTCCAGGGACCGCTCGTAGCTCTCGAGGTCGGCCGTGCCGATGACGAGGGGTTCATCGTCGACGTAGAGCTTCATGAGCTTGGCGTCGGGGACGTCGACGATGGTCTGGCCGGTGGTGGCGAACCCGAAGGCCGCCTCTGCGTGGCGGATCGGCCAGGTCTCGTGGAAGCCGTTGACGTAGGTCCCGTGCTCGAACGCCTCCCTCCCCTCCTCGGGGTTGCCGCGCATTCCGATGTAGCCGTTGGCGACGGTGAAGAGGGTCTCGGTCACTCCGAGGTCCTCGAGGTCTGGCTCGCACTCGACGAGGCGCCAGGCGTCAACGGGAAAGCGACTCCGGTCCAACGGGTCGGACCCGGTGCTGCGCGGTTTCATGCGAGGGTTCCCAGGTCGGTGACGACCAGGTCTGCCCCAGCGGCGGTCAGGGCTTGCTCCCCGACACCACGATCCACGCCGATCACGATGGCGAAGGCCCCAGCGGCACCGGCACGCACTCCCGAGACGGCGTCCTCCACGACGACCGCCCGAGAGGGGTCGATTCCGCAGACGGCGGCGGCGTGCAGGAAGGTGTCCGGGGCGGGCTTGCCGGGGAGCCCGAGCGAGACCGCGACGGCGCCGTCGACGACGACGACGAACCGGTCCATCAGGGCAGCGGCAGCGAGCACCGCCGGAGCGTTGGCAGAGGATGAGACGACTGCGAGCGGGGTGCCGAGGTCGCGCAACCGGTCCAACAGCGCGACCGACCCCGGGTAGGCGGCCACCCCGTCGCGCTCCAGGACGATGGTGAAGGCGTCGTTCTTCCGGTTGCCCAGACCACAGACGGTCCGGGCGCTCGGCGGGTCCTCAGGAGTCCCCTCGGGCAGGGTGATGCCACGCGATGCGAGGAGGTCGCGGACCCCGTCGTAGCGCGGTTTGCCGTCGACGTGGGCGAAGTAGTCGGCATCGGTGTAGGGAGAGGTGTCCGCCGCGGGGTCCTCGTGTGCGGCGAGGAAGGCCGAGAACATCTCGGCCCATGCCCGCATGTGCACACCGGCCGTCGGGGTCAGCACGCCGTCGAGGTCGAAGAGGACCGCGCCGACCTCGTTCCAGGCCACCCTGCTCGAGCCGTCCACGGCATCGAAACTAGTGGACGCGAGCGTGCCGCGCCGGGACCTTCGACAGTGTGGACACGACAGACGGCCGATCCGGCAGGGATGCGTCTCCACTAGCGTGGTCTCGGTGACCCGACCCGTGCGTCTCCCCTTCGATCCCATCGCGCGGGCAGCGGAACTGTGGCGGGCCAGATGGGGTGCGGACTCCCGGTCCCTCTCGATGGCCACCGCCACCTCGGTCATGCGCGTCCAGCAGCTCCTCATCGGGCAGTTCGACGCCATCGCGGGTCGCCGCGGGCTCTCCTTCGCTCGCTACGAGGCGCTGGTGCTGTTGGCCTTCAGCCGGGACGGCGCGCTGTCCATGTCCAAGATCGGCGAGCGGCTCATGGTGCACCCGACGAGCGCGACGAACATCGTCCAGCGGCTCGTGGCCCAGGGCTTCGTCGAACGCGTTCCCAACCCTCGCGACCGTCGCGGGGCCTTTGCGGTGATCACGCCAGCGGGCCGCGAGGCCATGGAAGCAGTCACCGCCGACCTCGAGCAGGTCGACTTCGGGCTCGCGATGCTGGAGGAGGATTCGCAGCGGGCGCTCTTCGCCATGTTGCGGACCGTGCGCGTGGGCGCGCGCGATTTCGAGGACCCGGCATCCGCAGGGGTGCCCCGTGAGCCGTCGGCGTCGCCCCCCGGGAGCGTGTCCTGAGTCACGTCCGAGCGTGCGGGGATTTGTCGCAGCCCTACCGCGTTTGTCATCGTGGAGTCCAGACCCGTCACCGGATCGTGATCCGGGGCACCCCAGAACCCGAAGGAAACCGACCCCATGGTCACCATCGTCAAGCGCGTCGTCGGCGCGGTCCTGTCCCTGCTGGGGCTCGGCCTCGTCGTCGTCGGCGCGTGGCTCGCCACCCAGCTCGGGGTCTCCGGCGCCGCTGAGTTCACGCTGGCCACGGACAGTGACCCCGTGCTGATCCAGCCGGACGTCCTGAACCGGGTGGACTCCGACGTTGTGGTGACCGCCACCCCGGCGAGCGGGGGGTCGGTATGGATGGCGCTGGCCAACCCGTCCGACGCCACTGCGGTGGTGGGGTCCTCCCGACACCAGGAGGTCACCGGGGTCTCGGTGCGCCACTGGGCGCTGACCACCACCACCCGCGGGTCCGGTGCGGCGCCGGCCCTCGGCGAGGCCGATCTGTGGCGCAAGCAGGACAGCGCGAAGGGCCCTGTGCGGCTCACGGTGCTGCAGTCCGAGGCGCCGGAGACCCTGGTCATCGCTGGCGAAGGTGCGTCGCTGACATCGGTGACCATGACGGTGCTCGACAAGTCGTGGTTCGTCGAGGCGGTCGTCGCCGCCTTGGTCGGACTCTTCCTCATCGCAGGCGGCGTGCTGCTGCTACTGCACCGGCGCACCGAGGGTGCGCCCGAGCCCGCAGCGGAGGGCCCGGATGCCGTGGACGACGCGGATGCCGGACACTTCACCACGACCGGCACACACGCGACGACCGGTGCGCACGCCACGACCGGCGACGACACCACCACCACCGAGGAGGTGGCTCGATGAGTCGCCGACGCACTGCACTTCAGACCAGGCTCGTTCTCTGCGCGGTCACCGCGAGCGCCCTGCTGCTGAGCGGGTGCGGCGCCCAGGGCGCTCTCGTGGGGCTGCACCCGGCTCCGCCCGAGGCATCGACCTCGGCGCCGCTGGACGCTGAGGGTGCCGGGGCGATCGCGACTCGGCTGCTCTCCGAGGCCGGGGCCGTCGCCGCAGAGAAGGGCAAGGCGGGAGACGCCGCGCGGGCGGAGATCTTGGCTGGCGACGCCCTGACCGTCGCCAACGCCGCCTCGGCCCGTGGTGCGGCTGAACCACCGCCGGAGACCCTCCAGGTGCCTCCCGAGGCGACCCTCCTCGGCCAGTCGCAGGGCCGTGAGTGGCCGCGGGCGATCCTCGCGGCGACCCTCGATGAGTCCACCAACGTCCAGGTGCTGCACGTCATGATGTCAACAGCCCCCGCCGAGCCGTTCCGGATCGTCTCGCAGGTGTCGATGCTGGCCGGTTCGGAGCTTCCTGCGCTTGCGGCCCCCTCGGAGGGTGCCCCGATGCTCGCCATGACCCAGAAGGAGGGTCTCCCCGGGTCGCCCGAGGAGGTCGTGAAGGCCTATGCCGCCGCGCTGGCCCACCCCAAGCCCACGGCCTCGGCCCTGGTCACGACCACCGACCCGTTCGCCGTCGCGCTCAAGGCCTCGGCCGACAAGCAGAGCAAGGACCTCGGCGCGCTCGGCACCCTGACCCAGACCCACACCCCGGACCTGAAGGGCGCCGTGTCGTTCCGGCTCGCCGACGGGGGAGCGGTGACCTTCGCGCTGATGCGACGAACCGACACCTACAAGGCCTCGGCCAAGACCAAGGAGCTCACCCTCCCGGCGGACCTGGCCGCCGTGGCCGGCAGGAGGGCGGTCACCTCCACCGCCGAGTTCGGCAGCCTCGAGCCGATCGCGATGGTCCTGCCGCCGACGGCGGGCGCTGCCGAGGCGATCGCCGCCACCGACCTCCTGGTGTCCGGCAAGGGCCGCTGACCATGGGTCCTCGCGGGCTTTGACACAATCGACTCCATGAGCGAGACCACCCCTCCCCCAGGAATCCGCGGCGCCGTCGACCTGTCCTCGGTGGGCGTGTCCGCGCCCGCCGGTGCTTCGCAGGCGTACGGCGGAGGTGATCGGGAGCCGGCAGGTGCGTCACCCGTCCCCGCCGGCCTCGTCGTGGAGGTCGATGCCGCGAATCTCCAGCAGGCGCTGAGCCGCACCGTGCAGGTGCCCGGGGTGCTGGTCCTGTGGTCCTCGGCACACCCCCAGACTCGCGAGCTCGTCGACACCGTCATCCGCGTGGCCGCATCGCTCCAGGGTCGGCTGCTCGTCCTCACCGCGGATCTCACCGCGTCACCCGAGCTGCTCCAGGCGTTCCAGCCGCTCCTCGTGCAGGCCTTCGGGCAGCCGTCGGTGCCAGCGACGTTCGGGCTGCTCCAGGGTCAGCCGGTCCCGCTGTTCCCGGGGGTTCAGCCTGAGTCCGAGGTGCGGGTGGTCATCGAGCAGTTGCTCCAGGCCGCGATCCAGAACGGCGTCACCGGGAGGGTCGAGCTCGAGCAGCCCGACGGCCCGGCTGAGGAGGAGGTCCCCCCGCTCCACCAGGCCGCCTACGACGCGATCGAGGCCGGGGACTTTGCCGCCGCTGCCGCGGCATTCGCGCAGGCCTTGGTCGAGAACCCGAAGGACTACGAGGCCGAGGTCGGACTGGCCCAGGTCAAGCTCATGCAGCGCACCCAGGGGGTCGACCCGGCTGCTGCTCGCGCCGCAGCGGCAGCCGACCCGTCCGATGTCGAGGCCGCGACGCTTGTGGCGGACCTCGACATCGTGGGAGGACACGTCGAGGACGCGTTCGACCGGCTCCTCGACCTCGTCCGCAGCGACGAGGAGGCGCGCGACCGCGCACGGGCACACCTACTCGATCTCTTCGCGGTGGTCGGGAGCCACGACGAGCGGGTGCGCAAGGCCCGTACCGCGCTGATGAGCGCTCTCTTCTGACCCGTGCCACCCCCGAAGCTGCTCGACGACCACGTCCGGTTCCGGTTCGAGACCGACGACCCGGCCGTTTCTGCCGTCTCCCTGGACTGTGACGGGGTCGTCCCCGGCCGGCGCGAGTTCACCCGCTCGCCCGACGCCTGGGTGCTCGACCTGCCACGACCGCCGCTGACCCGGTTGGAGTACCGGTATGCCGTTCGGGCCGGCAAGGACGTCAGCGTGGTGCTCGATCGAGACAACGCCACGACGGTGTCCACGGCATTCGGTGACCGCTCGGTGCTCGAGATGCCGGGCTACCACGCTCCGGCCTGGTTGAGCGCGCCGGTGCGGCCCGGGCGCCTGGACACCATGGCGCTCGCCGGGGAGACCGACGACGAGGTGCCCCTGACGATGTGGTGTCCGGACGGCCTTCCCGACGACGTGGCTGCCCCGCTGCTGCTGGTCCACGACGGGCCGGAGTACGACCTCCTCGCGCGGATCACGACATATGCAGGGGCCCTGGTCGAGGACGGCCGGCTCCCACTGCACCGGGTGGGACTGGTGCACCCGGTCGTGCGTGACGCCTGGTACTCAGGCTCGCCGCAGTACCTGCGCACCATCGCGGATGCCGGGTTGGACAGGATCGCCGAGCGCTATGTCGTGCGCGACCCGGTGGTCGTCATGGGCGCGAGCCTGGGTGGCCTCACGGCCCTCCTGCTCGGGCTGCTCGCATCGCCGAGGGTCGGCGGGGTGTTCTCGCAGTCGGGGTCCTTCTTCCAGGTGCGCCACGACGGCGCCGAGAGCGACTACCGCTACTTCGGCCGGATCTCCCGGCTCGTGCAGAGCGTGCTCGACACCCGCCATGCCGAGCACCCCCTCACGGTGGGGCTGACCTGCGGCGCGCTGGAGGAGAACGCGGCCAACAACCGCGACATGGCGACCGCTCTGCGGCGCGCGGGCCACGAGGTCGGCTACCGCCAGGTCGCGGACCTGCACAACTACACGGCGTGGCGCGATGCTCTCGACCCCGGGCTCACCGAGGTGCTGCAGGCGGTGTGGCGAACCGTGGTTGCGGGGGACTGAGCCCCACGGCAGGGTGGGA
>JBDSVV010000255.1:0-9259 GCA_039927035.1 Ornithinibacter sp.
GATGGCGACGAGGGTGCCTTCGCTGCGCTGTGGCGGGACGTGAACCCCGCTCTCATCCGCTACCTCATTCTGGCCGGCGAGCCTGCCGACGACGTTGCCTCCGAGGTGTGGACCACTGTCGTCAAGGGTCTGCGCCGGTTCCAGGGTGACGAGACGGCGTGGCGCGCCTGGGTCTTCACCACGGCCCGTCGTCGGGCCGTGGACGTCGGACGGCGACGCAGCCGCCAGTTGAACCGCGAAAAGACCTGGCGGGCCCGGACCGCGATGGATGACGCCGTCGTCGATCCGGCAGACCTCGCCGTGCAACGGCTCGACACCGACGCTGCTCTCGCGCTCGTGGCGAGGCTTTCCCCCGGACAGGCGGAGGTCATCGCGCTCCGAGTGATTGCCGGTCTCTCCGTCGAGGAGGTCGCTCGGATCCTCGGGCGGAGCCCGGGGTCCGTCCGGGTGACCCACCACCGGGCACTCCAAAAACTGCGCCAGCTGCTTGCAGGGCCGGGTGTAACGGATCCGGAGGCCGACGCGCTTTATCGAACGACATGAGATCTATGACGTGGCCGAGCCTTCCCGAACCGCGCCCCGACGATGGGGACGCCGTCGGCGAATCGCTCTTCGCCGAATCGCACCCGGCCCTCGACGAGCTGTTGGCGGTCTTGACTGAGGAGCCACGTCCCGTCGAGCTGGACGGTCTCACGCAGGCCCTTTCGGCCTACCGTGCTGCCGTTCCCGTTCGGATCTCGCACGCATCGACGGCTAGGAGGGCTTCTGTGCTCACTGGACTTCTCACCGCCAAGGCGGCGGCCGCCCTAGGTGGTGCCGTCGTCGCGCTGGGGGCAACCGCGATGGTGGTCACCCTCAGCCTGCCCCACAATGGTGCCGACCGGCCGCCGGTGTCTCCGGCCGCGAGGACGCTCGCGGCCACCCCCGCCCCGACAGAGACCGATGACGGCGAGGGTGTTGGACCCGACGCTACGGGGCCAGCCGCCCACGGCCTGTGCACCGCATGGTCTCGACACCAGGCCAACGGGTCGGCCGAGGCCCTGAACTCCGTCGCGATGCGCAACCTGGCGAAGGCCGCGGGCGGAGCCAACAGGGTGGAGGCGTACTGCGCGACGATCAAGCACCCCGGCAAGGGATCCTCACGGGACGCCAAGAACAGGGATGACAAGGACAAGGGCAAGTCCGCGACCGCACCGCACGGGCAGAGGCCCAAGCCGTCCGCCAACTCCCGGTCCAAGCCGTCCACCCCCGCGTCGCCGACCGGAAAGCCGACCCCCCAAACGTCCCCGAGCACGTCCCCCACGCCCTCCCCGACCGGATCTGCGACCTGATGGACCGACGCGGCGCCTCTGCCTCACGCGGCCGAGTTCACCGTCCGGCATCCCTCCACGAGATCGACACAACCGTCGGCGTCGCCGACTCCGGCCTCTGAGTCGCTGTACCTGCTGGCTCACAAGCTCCCGACGCGGCGAGACCTCGACAGGCGGGGACCAGGCATGGCCACACACCAGTCTCGGCTCCTGCGGGAAGATGGCTGACCAAGACACCAGGTCGCGCCTGACGTTGGTCGGCCTGGCGGCCGCCTCGGGGTCCGCCAGCCGTCGCTCGACAAGCACATCGACTCCATGGACAGCCTGCACCGCGGCATCTCCGTCCTCGCCAAGCCTGAGCTCGGCGACGTCATCGCGCGAGCCGCGGTCGGTAGGTCCGGCCGCGACGCCCTGGTGGCGGTCTGCCTGGCCTACCGAGCCTGGGTCCACGCACATCCGGGCCGGTACGCCCGCCACCGTGCGCGCGCCCGCAGCCGATGACCTCGAGGACCAGCAGGCCAGCGCCGAGGTGGTCGCGGTCGTCGTCGACGTCCTCGCCGGGTTCGGCCTCCACGGCGAGCGAGCCATCGACGCAGCCCGGACAGTGCGCTCGGCAGTCCACGGCTTCGTCATCCTTGAATCCTCCAGCGGCTTCGGACGGCCGCGCGGTCTCGACACCAGCTTCGCCTTCCTCATCGACACGCCGGCGGGCTCCACGAGCCGGCATGAGACCCAGGTGGTGTTTGTGGGCGCCGAAGGCGCATTCGATGGCGTGGCGGTCTCGGTAGCTGGTGGCGTCGAACGCGGGGGGTCTACCACCGCGGGTGCCGCGGGCTTGGCGATGGGTGGTCTGGTCGGCCCCGGCGCGGTACCCGGATCTGGTCCAGGACCGCGATCATGTGGTGCGGGTCGCCGGCCTGACCCGGTGTAGTCAGGAACGAGAGCACCTGGTGGCTCTGGTCGCAGGCGGCGTGGATCTTGGTGCCCCACCCGCCGCGGGAGACCCCCAACTCGTGGTGTTCGGTGCCGAAACAACAGATCCGCGCTGTCCTTTCGGGCCTCGGCGGCGTGCACGTGGGCTCGGGCGATGGTGGAGTCGACGGACACCTGCCAGTCGAGCTTCCCGGCCGCGTCAGCTGCTTGGGCCAGCGCGGACTCGACCTGAGCCCACACCCCACGCACCTGCCAGCACGAGAACACCGCGTACACCCGCCACCACGGGGGCGGGCGGCGGCATCCAGGTGGACATCGAAGGCTCCCGGAGTGCGGAGATGTCTGACACCCCCTGCGCTACTCCGGGAGCCTGACCTCACCGTGCTGACACGCCGATAACCCCACCAGCCACTTTTGTTACATCGCCCAGCATCGCAGCCGTCCCACTTCGCCGCGTGCGGGATCAGCGCAGCGGCCGGAGGGACAGTCCTGCTCGGTCGATGCTGTCGACCTTCGTGCGGGGGTTGGTCGATCGCGGTCCCGGATCTGCCTGCGAGATGGTCCACGCCTCCTGACATCCGGTTGGGGGCGCCTATGGGTTCAGTGGTGTCTGATCCTGGGCGAGGAGGCGGGTGAGGGTCTCGGTCCTTGGGGTCAGTCCGAGGTCCTGGGTGGTTGGCCATTCATCGATTTCGGCTCGCGCGAACTCGATCCACCGTTCGATGGTCTTGAACATGTCGATGTGGAACGAGGCGAAGAGCACCGAGAGGTGTGTCCGCTGTGGGAACGGGTGGCCGCCGTCGAGGTAGGTGCCCATGCCGTCGACGATGGCTCTGTGGTGCACGCCGATGTCGTGTTCGAACTCGTCAAGGGCCCTGAGTACGTCGTCCCGCGAGCCGTGGTCGGCGAAGAGGAGGCGCAACAAGGCTTCGATCTCGAAACGGGGCGGCTGGGTCCGAGTGCTCGTCCACTCGTTGAGGGCATGGCGGCCCTCCTCGGTGATGGTGTAGACGTTGCGGGTTCGGTTGCCGCTCTCCTCTTGGCGGACGGTCGCGTACCCGAGGTCGACGAGCTTCGTGGGTTCGGAGTAGAGAAGACGCTCTGACTTCGGCCAGGCGTAGTGAAGGCTTCGTTGGGCTTGGTGGGTGAGCTCGTACCCGGTCCAGGGCTTGAGGTCCAGGAGGGCAAGGACCGCGTACGAGGACGTGGTAACTCTCGGTGACATGCTCTTGACTCTACTGCAATCTACAGTATACGATCTGCTGCAATCTGCAGTACTAGATGGTTCGACCCGGCGCTCGTTCGACGCCCGACGACGCGCTGGGGATAGGAGGACATCATGGAAATCACCCGCCACGTCACCGCCATCGAGCAGGAAGCCCAGCTCTTCTCTGATGCTGCTCGGCGCAGCGAGTTCGACGCGGTGATTCCCACCTGTCCCGGGTGGACGATGCGTGATCTCGTCCGTCACCTCGCCGAGATCCATCTCTGGGCGGCTGCTCAGGTGTCCAATCGCGCCAGCAGATGTGGGTCGACGACCTCTGCGAGCTATCGGCCTACTGGCCTGATCTCGCGGACTTCTGGCCCAGCGACGACAAGCTGGTCGACTGGTACCTCGAGACCAACGCCAACCTGGTTCGTGAACTCACGGCGGCTCCAGCCGACCTGGAGTGTAGGACGTTCCTGCCCGCACCGTCACCGCTCGAGATGTGGGCTCGACGCCAGGCCCACGAGACAGCTGTCCACCGCTTCGACGCCGAACACGCCGAACACGCCGGGGGGCGCTTCGATCCCGCGTTCGCCGCCGACGGAATCGACGAGATGCTCCTCGCCTTCGCTCCCCGAGGCAGCACGTTCGCGATCGACGGTCCCGCGACGATGGTGGTCCACGCGACTGACACCGACGATCGGTGGCACGTCACGTTGACCCCGAATGGAATCACCACGGTCGCAGGGGATGGACCTTCCGATGTGACCCTCACCGGCAAGGCGTCCGATCTCTACTTGACGGTGTGGAACCGCCACGACGATTCGACGATCGAGGTGACAGGCAACCGAGATCTTCTCAACACGTGGCACCAGGGCCACCGAATCCGCTGGTCGGCAGGCGTGGCTGGAGAAAGGGAGAGCGCGTCATCGGGCCAACTCCACCACCGGACGTCCTACCTGGACAGATCCGACAACACCACGACAGCTGCAGGAACCACGCGGAGACACCGATGAAGAGCAAGGTCGACGACCTCCCGATCGCCCACGAGGCCATCGGAGGAATGATCCGAGGGACGGACTGGGGTGGGATGACCAGCGCGTACATGCAGTACCCGACCGGGCTGGACTTCTGCCCTCTGCTCGAGGGTCTGGAGCGGAACCATTGTCAGTGCCCGCACTGGGGCTTCGTCATCGAGGGCGGCATCCGCGTGAGCTACGAGGACGGCACCCACGAGACCATGGGCCCGGGCGAGATCTACTACTGGCCCCCAGGTCACACCATCGTTGTCGAGGAAGCGGTCAGGATGGTCGAGTTCAGTCCTCACGACCAGATGTCGCAGGTGCTCGCCCACGTCGTCGGCAAGCTGTAGCCGGCCGCACTGACAGGGCACGATCACCCATCGACGCATACAACCTTTCGCCGCCTGCGGGGCTATGCCCGCCCCGCATCGGCATTGCGGCCGCGCCGTGGTGTGACAGCCAACCTCACAGTAACCATCTGATCAACCTGGATTCCCGCCGACTTCCGAACCACGTTCTTCAAGGGCAGGAGGTATCGCCCGTCCTTGGGAAACAGCGCTGTCGTGAACTCTGTGTCGTTGATGAGCACCGTCACTGGCACCTGGCCCCAATACTCCACTCCGCGTGCCGCGAGCTTGATGTCTGTGCTCACGTCCTCCGGGATGGCTACGAAGAAGAAGGGCGCCGGTCCCCGCCACTCGACTACTGGACCTTCGAACTCAGCATCCATGTCGCTCACGAAGCCCATCGTGCCGTGAGAAGTCTCGACCCAGGAGACTTTGGTGACCCCAGCGCCCCCGTCGCTCGCATACTCCTTCGGGACGGGGACACCGGGAAACGTCACTGAGGAAGTGCACCGCCTGCCCTTACTGGCTCGTGGGAGACCAGGCGCCGCTGCCGGAGCCCGCTCACGACGTCGCCTCTCGCTCACCGCCTGCTGGTGTAGCTCGCGCACCTCGTCTGCTGGGTCGAGGGCCGGCCCCACCCCGGGGAGGCCAGGAGCCACGGCATTGATGGGCAGCGATGCCACCGGCCAGTCCGCCAGACCCCCAGTCCTGCCGCCACGTGGTCAGCTGGGCACTCGACACCGCGTACACGATCCGGCCGAGCGTCACCCAGGCATGGCCGTCTGCACACATCGGGAAGTGTTCTCTGGACGTGGACCTCGTGCGTGGCAGGCCGTACCTCCTGCGCCGTGCGTCGCCGCCCACCAGGCCCACTCGAGCTCGGGGTGGCGTGTCTGACCGCCGCTGGAGGTGCGATTGCGATCCTCGTGCGACACCCGCCTTGGGGGTCGACCAGCACCGACCCGAACGGGCCGTCACCGTCGGCCACTGCTTCACGGGCGAGGTCGACGCGACGAAGGAGTTGAGTGAGGTCGTGCGCGGTCAGTTCTCGCGCTTCGCTCATCCATCGACACAAGGACGTCGGAGTTCGGGCACAGCGGGGCTCCAGTCCAGATGTGGCACCCGGTGCAAGTGTCGTGACAGTGGATCACTTCGCCATGAAACGGTAACGCGGCCCAAGCGTCCTCGGCGGTGACGTCGCGGTGTGGTTCGGCCAGCTCGAGGAGGCCGCCACCGAGGGTCTGCGGATCGTGCATGCGCTCGACCCCGAGCTGGTCTGGCTCTGGGTCGAGCACGAGCCCTCGCGGCCCCGCGCCCCTCGATGAACACGCATCCACGGCGCTGGCGGCTCAGTCCACCGACCAGCGTGTGGCACGAACAGATGGTTCGGACGTGCCCCACTTCGCCGCAATCAACCTTGTGCTCCGGGTTGGCAAGGGGCTGTTCGAACCCTTGCAGAGCTGACGGTCGGGACCCGTGGCGACGACCGCCGCCAACCGCCGTGCGTCGTTCGCGGTGACCACGCCGTGCTCTCCATGGCCTCGATAAGCTGTGTCCTCGTCTGCTCCCCTCGGTTGAAGCCGTCGCCCGCGGCTTGTTCACAGAGCTACCTACCATCGCTGTGCAACTCGCCGGTGCAGGCGGGGCCCCTTCGCTGTCAGTCGTTGCGTCGTCCCCGAGGACGAAGCGTGGTGACCGCGGCGGTGACCGTCAGCAGGACGACGAGCCCGATTCCGCTACCAACTGCCAAGAACACCATGCCGACGAGCCACAAGCCGCTGTCGTCGGTCGCGGCGGCATCCAGGGCCCATGCACAGGCGAATCCGAGGTCCGCAGCAGCAGCGAGCACGAAGATCGCCCATACGCTGGGAACCCAGAGATAGGCGAGTACGGTGGCCGCCGATATTGACAGTGCGCACCCGAGCACCTGCCAGGGGCGATACGGACCTTCTGCGACTCCATCGACCTGGTAGTACTCGTGGTCCCATCCCAACCAGGCGAACCACATGGCCGCGGCAAGGAGTCCCAGCGCGACAGCAGTACCCCCGAGTCGAGCGACACGAGCGGGGGTGCGGCTGGTGGCTTCCGCAGGCTGATGTGGGCTCATGCGTTAAGTCTGGCGGTCGCGAGTCAACTCCGCGTCCGTACTCGTACTCAGAGGACCCCTCACCTGCGCTCCATCCACTCGCCGTGACTCCGGGATGTCGAAAGAGTGGAGGATGACCTCGAGACCAGCGTGAGCTCTGCTCCACAGCACGCGCGGCCAGCCATGGGATTCGCGGGTGGGGAAGATCCCCCTGCGTCGGTGCGGTGGCGGCTCACGCGAGGTAGGTTCGTTCATCCGCCGCCAGTCGACCGACGGGTGGGGTCGCCGCGAGCCTCTCGGCCTTCCTGCCCCGGCGGGCTTGCTCGCGAGTGGCGTTCGGCTGGTGCGGATCGTTGTGTCGGGTACTCACGCGGTCGGCAAGAGCACCTTGGTGTCCGACTTCGCGATGTCGCACCCGCAGTTCCAGGTGCTCACCGACCACTTCGACCTCGTCGACGTTCCCGACCACGCTTCAGCCGCCTCGTTCCGTGACCAGCTCGCCGTGGCGGCCGAGCGTCTGCTCATGCTCGAGGTCGGTGCTGACGTCATCGCCGAACGAGAGCCGCTGGACTTCATCGCCGACTTGGAGGCCTCTGTAAGGCGTGGCCTGACCACGGTCTTTGGCCCAGTGTGGGAGGCACTCAGGGCGACGACTACAGCTGCGATGGCGCACGTCGATCATCTGGTGGTGCTCCCGCTCACCGGCGCGCAGAGCATCTGGGTGCCGGATGAGGAAGATCCCCAGTTGCGCACTGCGATGGATGAGCAGCTGCTAGACCTGTGCAATGACGAGGAGGTGGTCGGCGGTGTCGGCTCCGTCGTCGAGCTCACTGGTCCGCTTGAGGACCGGCTCATCCACCTGGCGGAATGGCTCAATCTCACCTGACCTCCAGAGCCCGGGGTGGGTGGCCGGCGGGCGACCTCGACAGGCGGCGGCTCCGCCCCTGACACCTGCTCCTTCGACGAAGGGGAGTCACGTCGCCGCGAGACGACGCGAACGTGTCGCACCAACCGTAGCGACCAGCTCAGGCGAGTGCTCGCCTGAGAGCCTCAACGCGCATTGCCCAAATGCGTTGGGACAGCGCCGCTTCGGGAGCGAAGATCTCGCTCGCATGGTAGCTACCGGGGTTCACGTGGAGCTCACAAGGCACTCCGGCCTGCATCAGCCGGTTCGCGAACTCAATGTTCTCGTCACGGAACAGGTCGCAAGTGCCGACGTCGATGAAGGCTGGGGGCAGTCCTGAGACATCGTCAGTGCGTGTCGGGGCGGCATATCGATCGGCGTCCTTCCCGCCCAGGTACCAGCTCCAGGCCTCGATGTTGGCGTCACGGTCCCAGATGCCGACATTGGTGATCTCGTGGGACGAAGCAGTGGAGTTCGTGTCGTCGACCATAGGGTAGATCGGCATCATGAAGCACAGGCCGGGACCGCCGCGGTCACGGGCGAGCATAGCCGTCGCGATAGCGAGGCCGCCACCTGCGCTACCACCGTAGATCGCCAACCGGGTTGGGTCGATGCCCAAGTCGGTGGCGCTCTGGGCCGTCCAGAGCAGTCCGGCGTAGCAGTCCTCCAAGGGCGCCGGGTGCGGGTGCTCCGGTGCGAGGCGATACTCCACGGAGACCACGACCGCCTGAACCTCGTCACACAGCATCGAGGCGGTCGCGTCCTCGCCCTCCACGGTGCCAAGGACCATGCCCCCGCCGTGGATGTAGAAGATCCCCGGAAGCGGGCCTGTCGCGCCGACCGGACGATAGATGCGCACCGAAATCTCTGACTCACCCTCGGGGCCTGGCACCGGATGGTCTTCCTTGGCCACATTGGGGTTTTCCGGCACCTCCATCATTGCAAGCATCTGCTCCACGGTGGCACGACGAGTGACTATGTCAGGGATGGCGTTGAAGCCACCCGGAAGTGCCTTGAGCAGCTCGTCGAGAGTGGCCTTGGACTCGGGGTCGAGCTGAACTGGATTGGACATGGTGACCTTCCGTGAGTTTGACCGGGCTGCCTGACTTTCCGAACGGAGCGCCGTCGTGATCGTGCCGCGCTCCGGGCGGTGGTGTGAAGGGCCTCGAGATCTGTGGGCGAGCGGTTGCCAGCGCGGAGTGGCCCGGGGCAGCGCTTCTACCAAGCTTCGACCCATTCGAAGATTGCCGCCCCCGACTTCGGCCCAGGAAAGCCACACCCCGTGCGCTGCACCTGCCGGGGCGCTGTGCAGTGATCGACGTCAGAACGTCCGCCTAAGAGATCGCGCGGATAGGTCATGGTCGGCGGGTGGGTCGGGTGTCCCAGCGGTGAGTGGTCCAAGCGGCGCGGATGAGGCGGCGGATGATGATGACGGCGTTGGCCAGGGCAA
>JBDSVV010000256.1:0-3026 GCA_039927035.1 Ornithinibacter sp.
GTCACCCTGGAGAGCGCCGCCTGACGCTGCCAGCGACGCTCCGCGTCGGTGAGCACGTCCACCACCGGCTCGGGCCCGCGGTCGTTCGAGCGGGTGCGGGCGAGCATCCGATCGACGATGGACATGAGCTGGTCGGCGTCTTCGAGGACGCAGTGCATGACATGGCGCCAGTGTCGTTGCGGCACAGCTCGCCGGCGTGACCCGTGTGTACCCCGGTTCGCGCCGGCGTCGACGGTGCCCACGATTTGCGCCCTGCGCCATGGCCCTTTGACGCGTTCTCGCCCTAGCGGCCATCCTGTGGGTATTCCTCCGGCCTTCACTGGCGACGCCTCCCGCGCCTCACGAGATCCTCACCTCGCGCTCGCCGGCAGATCCAGCAGCGCTGGTGCTATGGCCTGCGGCGACGTTTCACTCTCGAGCGTCGGATCGGCGAAGGGTGCCCGTCAGAGGAATGCCGACGCGCCCTCCGTTGTCCGGGGCCCTGGTAGGGCTCGTGCGCCCGGCAGATGCATCCAACCTGCCGCCCGTGAGCGGAACCAGGCCCGATCAGGTCTATGGTCCGCAGATGCAGGTCTTGGTCCTTGGCGGGACGTCCTTCGTGGGTCGCGCGATCGTGGCGGATCTCCTCGCACGAGCACACACCCCCACGTTGTTCAACCGGGGCCGCACCGGGGCGGACCTTTTCCCCGGTGTCGCGCGCTTGGTCGGGGATCGGGACTCAGGTGACTATGCCGCGCTGGGAGGCCACGGGTGGGACGCCGTCGTCGATGTCACTGGATATCTTCCACGCCACGTCGAGCAGGCCCTCACGGCGCTGGAGGGTCACGATGGTCGCTACGTCTTCATCTCCACCGGGATGGTCTACGACCACGACACCGCCGGTGAAGACATCACCGAGGCTTCCCCGCGTCTTTCACCTCATCTCGAGGACCAGACGTACGGCTCGCTCAAGGTCGCCTGCGAGGACCGACTCCGCGCCCACTTCGGCGACCGCCTCAGCGTAGTACGCCCCGGGTACGTGGTCGGCCCGCACGATCCCTACGACCGCCTGACCTACTGGGTGCGAAACGCCGCTCGCGGACGCGCCATCGCGGTTCCTGCACGGCTGGACCGGCCGGTCCAGCTCATGGACGTCCGCGACCTCGCGCGGCTCGTGACCCTTCTCGTGGAGAAGGACCTCCCTGGTGCCTTCAACGCGGTTGGTCCTTCACCGGCGATCACCTTCGTCGAGCTCCTGCGGGCCTGCGGGGACGCCGAGCTCGTCCCGGTGGCCGAGGGAGACCTGGACTTCCCGTTGCTGTTCCCCGACCCGGGTTGGGACGCGATGCTCCGCATCCGCAATACCGCCGCTCTGGCCGCCGGGATGCCGGCCACGCCCTTGGACCGGACCATCGCCGACACCCGCGCATGGGACATCTCACGCGGTGAACCCGCACTCGCCGGGGGCATGTCGGAACAGCAGGAGAGAGACGCCCTCCGCCGGGCACGCGCCTGAGCAGGCCCCAGTCCCCGCGGTCCGGTAGCCAAGTCCGCAGATCTCTGGCTTCGAGTTCGCCCGAACCCGCTATTCCGAAGTCTAGCCAGATCCGGACCTCGAGCGTGGACCATGCCGCAGTGAGCGATTCGCGGCACTGGGCCTCGGCCGAGACGCGCCGGCGACTCAACGCCTCCGGTTGACCGCAGGCGTCGCCTGTTCTCAGGGCTCGGTGGCTCAGGGTTCTCGTCGGCACCACCACAGGACGAGGAGCCCGGGGAGGAGAGCGCCAGTCGTGCCGAGGACCTCGTCGCCGAGGGTGTCCTGGTAGAGCCGCTCCACTTCGCTCCTGAGGCAGCGAACGTGTGGACCGGGCTCGAGGCTGGAGTCGTTCACGGCCTTACGGGTTCATGAAGGATCTGCTGATCACGACCGTCCGGGGACGGGGCCCGGCATGGTGGGGGAATGACCACAGCCTTCGTACTCTCCGGTGGCGCGAACTTGGGAGCAGCTCAGGTCGGCATGCTCACCGCTGTCGCTGAGGCGGGAGTTGTGCCGGATCTTGTGGTGGGGACCTCTGTCGGCGCGCTCAACGGGGCCTGGGTGGCCGGCGGCGCCCCGCTCGAAGACCTCGGGGCGGTCTGGCGATCGCTCCGCCGCAGTTCGGTGTTCCCCATGAATGCGCTGCGCGGCCTGCTCGGGTTCTCCGGGCGCACTGATCACCTGGTCACGAACAGCGGCCTGCGGCGCATCCTGCACGACAACCTGACGTTCGACCGACTAGAGGACGCACCGATCCAGCTGCACGTCGTGGTGACCGATGTCCTCACGGGCGCGGGGGAGTTGCTCTCGTCCGGACCGGCTGAGGACGCGATCATCGCGAGTGCCGCGATCCCGGGTGTCCTGCCCCCGGTCTCACTCGACGGTCGGGCCTACATGGATGGGGGTGTGGTCAACAACTCGCCGATCTCTCATGCGGTCGAGCTGGGCGCCGACACGATCTGGGTCTTCGCGACCGGCTACTCGTGCGCATTGCAAGAGTCGCCGCGCTCCGCGCTCGGGATGGCTCTGCACGCGACGACCTTGATCGTCCAACAGCGACTTCTCCTCGACCTCGTTCGCTACGCAGGACTGATTGACCTACGGGTGATCCCACCCCTGTGCCCCGTGAGGGTCGCTCCGACAGACTTCAGCCAGGCCGACGACCTGATCACTCGCTCGTACTCTCTCGCCACGAACTGGCTGGGCCTAGGTCCAGTGGACCCGGCAACGATGCTCTTGCAAGCCGTTCATCCGCACGATGTCATTCCGCGACCCTGACCACCTCATCCGGCCCCAATCTCACGTCGTGAGGGACGCGCTGCCACGCGTTCGCAGGCGCACCACCGGGAGTGATCCGTACCGGCCGACACGCCCACCTCGGCACTAGATGAGTGATTCCCGGCTGTTGCGGGTGTTACCGGTGTGGTTGGTGGTGTAACGGGGCGAGGGTGCCCAAACTCGGCGTTGTACCCCAACGTCGAGCAGGAGGCTCACCGTGGACGCCGATCTG
>JBDSVV010000257.1:0-3852 GCA_039927035.1 Ornithinibacter sp.
CGAGGTCAACGCGGCGCCGGGCTTCCGGATGCACACCCACCCCACGATCGGTGAACCGCAGTACATCGCCAAGCCCGTGGTCGACCTGCTCTTCCCGCCGGGTGCCCCCTCACGAGTACCGATCATCGCCGTGACCGGCACCAACGGCAAGACGACCACGTCCCGGATGATTGCGCACATCATGAAGGGCCTCGGCCGCCAGGTGGGCATGACCTCCACCGACGGCATCGTCATCGACGAGCGGCTCGTCGTGAAGGCTGACGCGTCAGGCCCCCGGTCTGCGCGGATGGTGCTGCAGAACCCTCGCGTGGACCTCGCCGTGATGGAGGTGGCTCGAGGCGGCATCCTTCGAGAGGGTCTGGGCTATGACCGCAACGACGTCGCGGTCGTCACCAACGTCGCCCCCGACCACCTCGGCATGCGCGGCATCGACACCCTGGAGCAGCTCGCCGACGTCAAGGCCGTGATCGTCGAGGCTGTGCCCCGCTCCGGCTTCGCCGTGCTCAATGCCGACGACGCGCTGGTGAGGCGGATGCGCCGACGCTGTTCCGGGTCGGTCATCTGGTTCAGCCTGGAGGAGCCCGGGTCGAAGGTGCGCGACCTCATCGACGACCACTGCAGACGTGGCGGCAGGGCGGTCGTGCTCGACCGGACAGAGCGCGGCGACATGATCGTCATCCGTCACGGGCGCCGGTCGATGCAGCTCGCCTGGACCCACCTGCTGCCCTCGACCTTCGGCGGAACGGCGCTGTTCAACGTGGCCAACTCCATGGCCGCCGCCGGTGCCGCCTTCGCCAGCGGTGCTGGGCTGCACGAGATCCGTCAGGGGTTGCGCACGTTCACGACCTCGTACTACCTCTCCCCCGGCCGGATGAACCAGATCAACGTGCACAACGTGGACGTCATCGTCGACTACTGCCACAACGCCCCTGGCATGAAGGTCCTGGGAAAGTTCCTCGAGCGCTACGCGGAGATGCGCTCCGGCACCACCGACCTTGGGAAGATCTCCCGGATCGGCCTCATCGCCACGGCTGGGGACCGACGCGAGGACGACATGCGCGAGCTGGGGTCGGTGGCCGCCGACCACTTCGATGTCGTCGTCGTTCGCGAGGACGTGCGGCTACGCGGTCGCGCGCGCGGTTTCACCGCCGAGCGGGTCGCCGAAGGAGTGCGCGCCCGGATGGCGCAGGACGGCGTGCGGTGCCGGCAGGTCGAGATCGTGCTCGACGAGACCGAGGCGGTGCGCCACGTCATGGCGCGCGCCAACCCCGGAGACATCGTCGTGCTCACCGTCGACGAGCACGCCGACGTGATGGCCGAGCTCGAGGCGATGACCCAGCAAGCCCAGCCGGGCACCCACACCCGCGACGGTGTCGGTGACCCCGACCTCGACCCCGAGTCGTTGCACGCGGAGGCCACCGAGGCCGGTGACACGGCCGCGCGGGACAGCGAGGGTTCGGAAGGCCTGGTCTGACCCTGCGGGGCTCGGCCTCGTCGAAACCCTCAGCGGCCGAGCTGGTCGCCGTATTCCGTGAGCGAGCGTCGATAGCGGGCGACGTCCGCGTCGTTGCTCGTTGCGGCCACGACGGCAAGGAGTCCGCGCAGGGCACCGCTCGGGTCTCCGGCATCGTGGTGGACCAGCGCCCTGAAGGCGGCTGCGCCCAGGCTCTCGGGGTGCCTCGCGGTGACCTCGTCGATGACGGCCACCGCTTCCTTGAGCCGCCCGAGGTTGCGCAGGCTCGACGCGAGCTGCAGCTGCGCCCGGTGCCGCAGAGGTTCGCGCAGACCCGTGTCCAGGGCTTCCAGGTAGAGCGGCACAGCGGCCTCGGCATCCCCTGCGGTGTCCTGGGTCCCGGCGAACTCATACGCGATCCGCGCGTCACCCGGCCTCGCGGCATACAGTCCCCGGGCCACCTCGACCCGCTCGTGCTCGTCCTCGATGGCCCACAATGCGGCGATCTCCTCCTCCAGATCGTGCTCGCCGCGGGCACGGACGACCTTGCGCCGGACGGCGGCTGCATCGTCCGCGGTGGCGCCACGCTCCCCCAGCCAGCGGGCGATCTCGGTGCGCTCTGCGTGGCACATCACGGCCACGACGTCACCGTCACCGGCGGAGGCCACGCACGCGATGAGCCCGGCGAGCTCGGTGGGGTGGGAGGTGGCGTCGACGACGCCTGCGTGCCCAAGCCCGATCCTGAGCTGCTCGTCGAGGTCCTGGAGCGTGCGGCCTCGCAGGTAGTGCTCCTTGTGCGCAAGCACCACGTGGTCGGCGCGCAGACCGGCGATCTCACCCAGGGACTGGAGGATCTCGTCGGTGCGGTCTCCGGCTGTTCCCAGGGCGAGGTGCACCCGGCTGCCCGCATCGGCCAGGCCGCGCGCCACGTCGAGCAGTGCTTCGAGCCCGGCCTCGTTGTGGGCCAGGTCGACGACGACGGTGACGGCCCCGTCCTGTACAGGCACGGTGTAGGTGTTCATCCGACCGGGGTTGAGCGACACGTCTGGCAGGAAGGTCCGCAGACCCTCGACGACTGCCTTCCGGTCGATGCCGAGTGCCAGTGCGGCCCCGACCCCGGCGAGGGCGTTGAGCACGTTGTGTCGCGAGAGACCCGAGAGGGTCATCGGCACGTCGATGACCCGCACCAGACGGTCGGGTCCGTCATCCGGGGACAGCACGCTGATGTCTCCGTCGAGCAGCGTCACGGCGCGTCCCCCGGAGTCCAGTGCCTCACGCACCGACGGTGACGCCTCGTCGGCGCTGAAGACCCAGGACCTGGCCCGCAGACCGCTGCGCATGGCCCACACGCGGGGGTCGTCGCCGTTGAGCACCACCGCACCGCCCGGTTTCGTCACCCGGGTCACGATGGCCTTGACCTCGGCCAGCTGGTCGACGGTGTCGATGCCCTGGAGGCCGAGGTGGTCGGCGGAGACGTTGGTGACGACCGAGACGTCGTTGTGGCTGACCCCCATCCCGCGCAGGAGCATGCCCCCACGCGCGGTCTCCAGGATGCCGATCTGCACCCCGGGCGCCCCTAGTACGGCGCGCGCGCCGGCGGGGCCGGAGTAGTCGCCGGGCTCGATCGTCTCGCCCTGCACGACCACGCCGTCGGTGGAGCTCCACCCCGTGCGCAGACCCGCGGTCATGCAGATGTGGGCGAGGAGGCGGGTCGTGGTCGTCTTGCCGTTGGTGCCCGTCACCGACGCGACGGGGATGCGCGGCGCCAGGACACGTGGCGGTTCGCCCGGCGGCGCGGACGTGACGGTGGCGGCATACCGTTGCGCAGCATTCTCAGCCGCCTCCCCCGCCAACAGATCCGCCAGGAAGGGAGCGACGGCAGACCCCAGCGCCTCCGCGCGGCCGCGGTGGCGCCAGACGAAGGCGAGCACGACGGTGTCGGTGGGGTGCGCAACCCGGGCCCGCACCCCCAGCCGGCGTGTGCCGCTCGCCCGGGCCACGACCCGCACGGCGCGCTCGACGATCCGCAGGAGCACCCGCTGGCGCTGCATCGACCCTGGCGCCCCCGGCTGGACCCTCTTCAGGCCCAGGACCGCCCCGACGCCGCGAACCTGCTGGGCCTCCGCCTCGAGGTAGCCCGGCAGCGAGATCGTCACCTTGACGGCCGGCCGCGGGAAGTAGAGGTTCGGCCCCTCCAGCAGACGGACCTCCACGGTCTCGACGCTGGGTCGGTCAGGCGGTTCGGGTTCCGGGTGCTGGCTGTTCACGTCGGGAGCCTAGTGCCGCGCAGGGGTCAGACTCCCATCGCGTGGAAGCCGCCGTCGACGTGCACCCTCTCACCGGTGGTGGCGGGGAACCAGTCCGAGAGGAGGGCGACGCAGGCACGGGCTGCGGGCTCG
>JBDSVV010000258.1:0-3591 GCA_039927035.1 Ornithinibacter sp.
GTCGTCGAGGGTGGTCCACAAGGACACGAAGACCAACCCGGTGGGCACCGGCTCGGCGTCCAGGCGCGAGAGCAGCGGACTGCCCGGCGCCAGTTGACGGCACGCAGCTCGGCACGACCCGGCCACCAGCGAGCCGACGGACGCGAGGTCCGTTCCGTGGTGCGGGGACCCGAGAGTGACGAGCCGGCGCAGCCGCTCGCTGCCCCCGTCCTCGGTGGCCCACAGCCGGGCCACCACTCCGCCGGCGGAGTACCCCACCACATCCACTGAAGGCTTCCCCGTTCGCGCGAGGGCTGCGTCGACCGCGACGTCGAGCACCCCGGCCTGCTCATCGAGGTCGCCCCGCCCCTGATCGGGAAGGGCGAGCACCGTCACGTCGCGACCTCGCTCGCGCAACGAGTCCGCGAGGGTGGCCAGCGACTGCACCGACCCTCCGTAGCCGGGCACCAGCAGCACTGGCCCGAGGACGGACTGGTTGACGGGGCCGGTCGGGCGCCGTGCGAGCACCACGGCGACCACCGCGGCCACCAGAGCAACGACGGACAGGGCGACCAGGGTCAGCACCAGTCGCCGCCGGGCAGGAGCCAGTCGGGAGAGCACACCTCATCATCGGCCATCGCCGACGGCTGACACTGCGTCCGGCAGGTGTCCACCCCAGGAGTCAACCTGCCGGATGTCGCGGTTCAGGCGCAACGTGCTGGCAGCAGGCAGAGCTCGTTGCCGGAAGGATCTGACAGGACACACCAGGGCAGGTCGCCCCAGCCGGGGCGCAGCTCACGGCCCCCGGCGCGCTCCACGACACCGATCACGGCATCGGGTTCATCACCGCGTTCGAGCCGGATGTCGAGGTGCAACCGGTTCTTCGCAGCACCCTTGGGCTGCGCCTCGTGGCAGAGCTCGAGGAGCGGGCCGCGGCCCGACGGGTGCCGCAGCGCGGCCGGCATCCGGCTCTCGACGAGGTCCCACCCGGACAGCGCGGCCCACAGCACGCCATCGCGCTGCGGGTCGGCGCTGTCTAGCGGCAGCGCGGCGATCGGCCCAGAGCCCTCGTACTCGGCACGGGACTCCATGACGCAGAACGGGTTTCCTTCCGGGTCTGCAAGCACCACCCACGGCACGTCACCCTGGCCGATGTCCAGGTGCCGCGCCCCCAGCTCGAGCGCGCGCCCCACCACCTCCGCCTGGTGATCGCCCCCGTTGAGGTCGAGGTGCAGTCGTGGGTGGCCGGACACCACCTCTGGCACCCGGGGGAAGCAGAGGTCGAGCTCGACGCCATCCGGAACCGTCAGGCGCGTCTCGAACAGGTCCGGCTCGTCCGTGAGGGTCTGCGTGCCCAGCAACGACTGCCAGAACCGGCCCAGCCGGCCGGGGTCGTGGGCGTCGATGGCGAGGTTCTCCAGGTACACCGCCCCGTCGTACCACACCGCCGTGGGCAGCGGACCGCGCCGGGGAGCTCGATCCCCCGGGTGACGGGCGTCCGTGACAGGCTGGGAGTGACCCGTTCCCCGATCCGGAGCCATGATGACCCACGTCCTGCCTCGCCGAGCCGTGCTGCGCTCCGCCGCCCTCGCCGGAGGTGTCGCCATCACGGCCTCCGCGTGCTCGGCCGAGGAGGACCGGCCTGCAGCCGAGGGCCGGCCTGCCGCCGAGGCACCTGTCGAGCACGCGGTGGTCGTTCGGGACGACGGGTTCGCCGTGACCCTCGCCGCCACCGGCGAACGGACGGTCGCGGCGTCCAGGGCCGTGCTGAGCCGCGCCACCGCGGTCGTCGTCTCGACGACGACTCCGAGCGACCTGGACCCCGCCCGCGCGACCGCCACAGCCCTGGGCCTCCCCCTGCTGGTGCCCGGTCCGGATCTGCTGGGTGAGCTGGACCGGCTGAGCACTCGCACGGTGGTGCGGTTCGGCGCGGCGGAGAGCGTCGGCGACCTGGGGTCGCGCGAAGTCATCGAGGGAACTCCCGCCGAGAACCTGCCCGACCTCCCCGGCCTTCCTCGACCTGCCGCCACCGGCTCCGTGCTCGTGCTGCTGCACGACGGCGCAACGGTTCCCGCCGCCCTGGAACCGCTGCTCGCCCTGGCCGGCGCGACCCGTCGCACGGTCGAGCACCTGGACCCACGTCGCGACGACGGAACCCGGAACGCCCTCAGCTCAGCGGCATCCGCCCCGGTGCTGGCCATCGGCGACGGGTTCGGCGAGCACTTCGCGGCCCGGGTCCGCACCGCACGAAAGGCCCCCGACCTCCCAGGCGGCGGGCTGCTGCCCTTCCCCGGGCGCAGGATGGTGGCCCTCTACGGCCACCCCCAGACCAGGGCCCTGGGCATGCTGGGCGAGCAGGGCCCCACGGAGTCCGCCGCCCGTGCCGCCGGGCTCGTCGAGGAGTTCGCCCCGCTTACGGACGAGAAGGTGATCCCGGCCTTCGAGCTCATCGCGACGGTCGCTGCCGCCTCACCCCTTCCCGACGAGAGCTACTCGCGCAAGACCCCCGTCCAGGCGCTGCTGCCCTATGTCGAGGCCGCCGAGGATGCCGGTGCCTACGTCGTGCTGGACCTGCAGCCCGGTCGTAGCGACTTCCTCACCCAGGCCAAGGCCTACGAGCCGCTGCTCCGCCGGCCCTGGGTGGGTCTGGCGCTCGACCCGGAGTGGCGCCTGAAGGCGGGGCAGAAGCACATCGAGCAGATCGGCTCGGTCGGCATCGAAGAGGTCAATGCCGTCGGGGCCTGGCTCGCCGAGCTCGTGCGCACCCACGACCTCCCCCCGAAGGTGCTCACCCTCCACCAGTTCCGCACCTCGATGGTGCGCGACCGCGAGAGCCTCGACACCTCCCTTGACGAGATCCAGTGGCTCGTGCACGCCGACGGCCAGGGTGGGCAGGGCGCCAAGCAGGCGACCTGGCGGGCGCTGCAGCGTGGCCTTCCCGAAGGGGTGTGGCTTGGCTGGAAGAACTTCGAGGACGAGGACTCCCCCATGCTGACCCCCGAGCAGACGATGGAGCAGGTGGCGCCCGCTCCATGGTTCATCTCCTACCAGTAGGGCGCTTGCTACTCACCGTCGACGTACATCCACCGTCCGGCCCGACGCACGAACGAGCTCCGCTCGTGCAGCTCGCCACGCTGGTGCGTCGCGCCCTCGCCGGTGATCCAGCGGGCCCGGTACTCCACCACACCCGTCGCGTCGTCCTCCCCGCCGTCCACGACGTCAAGGAGCTCGAGCCCCTCCCACCGCACCCACGGGTCTGGCTCGACGTCGGTGGGTCGGGTGCGGGCGTGCCAGGTGCGGAAGAGGTGGTCACCAGCGGCCACCGCGTATGCCGTGTAGCGAGACCTCATGAGCTGCTCGGCCGTCGCAGCAAGCGCCTCGCCCCGCACCAGCGGGCCGCAACACGCGTCGAGGGTCGCTCCGGGTGGGACGCCCCCACAGGGACAGGGTGCGTCGCCGCACTCGTTGTCATCGACGTCCCCGGCCATCCTCAGCCACACTGCAGAACCGTGCCCGGTCCTCGCGCCCTCGACCACGTCACTCGCCTCCACCACCGTTTTACACCCGCTGCGCCGGTTGGTGGCCTTTCAGTGAGCAAACACTCACCCTCAC
>JBDSVV010000259.1:0-2673 GCA_039927035.1 Ornithinibacter sp.
GCCGGTTCAGCAACGACTGCCTCCAGGCGCAGCTCCTCGCGAACTGCCGCCAGCGCGACGTCTACATCGTCCAGCCGCTCGTGCCGCCGACCCAGGACTCGCTCATGGAGCTGCTCCTCATGATCGATGCGGCCCGCGGTGCCTCCGCCGCGATGATCACCGCGGTGATCCCCCACTACGCCTACGCACGCTCCGACAAGAAGGATGCGTCGCGCATCTCCCTGGGGGGACGGCTCGTCGCCGACATGATCGCCACGGCCGGCGCCGACCGGGTGCTGACGATGAACCTCCATGCTCCCCAGGTGCACGGCTTCTTCTCCGTGCCGGTCGACCACCTCACGGCGCTGGGCGTGCTCGCCGACCACTTCAGGGGCAAGGACCTCGAGGGGACCGTCGTCGTCTCCCCCGACCTGGGCAACGCCAAGGACGCCACCCAGTTCTCTCGGTTGCTGGGGCTGCCGGTGGCCGCCGGGTCCAAGCGGCGACTCAGCGACGACCGAGTCGTCATCGACTCCATCGTGGGTGACGTCAGCGGGCGTCGTGCGATCGTCCTCGACGACGAGATCGCCACGGGCGGATCGATCGTCGAGCTCCTCGACCGACTCTCCGACCAGGGGGTCACCGAGGCCGCTGTCGCGTGCACGCACGGTCTGTTCGCCGGCCAGGCGGTGCAGCGGCTGCGTGAGCACCCGCTGATCACCGAAGTCATCACGACCGACACCGTGCCGGCTCCCACCGGGTGGCCCGAGCTCGAGGTTCGTTCCGTCTCAGGGCTGTTCGCCGAGGCGATCAAGCGGATCCACGACGGGGAATCGGTGTCCAGCCTGTTCGACGGCGTCGACCCCACTCACGCACCGCCCCGCCAGCGCTCCCTGTTCGACCGGGTCGCCCCGTGACCCGGGCGCTACCGGCCCTGTTCGACGTGATCGCCGTGGTGTTCTTCGCGGCGGTCGGCCGACGCTCCCACGCGGAGGGAATCGACCTCGCCGGGATCGTGCGGACCGCCGGGCCGTTCCTCCTCGGCACGGCCGCCGGATGGCTCCTGGCCGCCACGACCCTCGACTCAGGCCCTCGCTCGCTGCAGTTCGGCGCCGTGGTGCTCGCCGCGACGGTCGTGCTCGGGATGCTCTTCCGCCGGGTGGCCAGCGAAGGAACGGCATTCTCCTTCGTCATCGTCGCGACGACGGTCCTCGCGGCGCTGCTGCTGGGCTGGCGCCTGATCGCCCGCCTCGTGTGACCGATCAGGCGATCTGGGCCACCACGTCCGCCAGCAGACCGTATGCCGCGGGGTCGGTGTCGTTGGCCATGCTCATGATCACGTGGTCGATCCCGGCCTCGCCCAAGACCTGGATGCGGTCCACCGCCTGCTCCACGGAGTGCGGTGTCACCCCGTCGGGCAGTGCCGACCCGGTGTCGAGGGTCAACGCCGCGAGGCAGGTCTTGGAGATCGTGTCGTAGTCGCGACCGACATCGGCACAGTGTCCACGCAGGACGTCGAGCTTTCGCGGGAGGCCCTCGGGTCCGAGGCCGGTGTCGAGGAGGTTGCACGCGTCGGCGTACTGGGCCACGAGGCGAAGGGTCTTGCGTTCTCCCCCACCCCCGACCATGATCGGCGGCCGACGCACCGGCTGAGGGTGGTTCAGCGGACGTTCAAGGTGCAGGACGTCACCGGTGAACGGCCGGTCGTCGTCATCGAACATCTGGTGTGCCAGGCGCAGGGTGTCCTCCAGGAGGACGAAACGCTGCTTGGTGCTCGGGTAGGCAACCCCGAGCCCGCGGTGCTCCTCCTCGTTCCAGGCCGCGCCGATGCCGAGCCAGGCGCGGCCACCGGAGAGCACGTCCAAGGTGGTGACGGTCTTGAGCAGCAGGCCCGGATGCCGGTAGGTCACGCCAGTGACGAGCGTGCCGAGCTCGATCCTCTCGGTCACCGCGGCCGCGTGCGCCAAGGTCACGTACGCCTCGAGCATGTCAGCCCCGGGTGGACCGACCATCGAGATCTGGAAGAAGTGGTCCATGACCCACAGCGATGACACTCCCGCCTGGTCGGCGTCGCGGGCGACCGCCCGCCACGTCGCCCCGGTGGAGGCGGGGGCGCCCGGCCAGCTGAAGCGCGAGACCTGCAGCCCGAGCCTCACAGGTACTGACCTGTGTTGGCGACCGTGTTGATCGACTTCCCGGGCTCGGTGCCCTCCTTGGTCTTGATCAGGGTGCGGACGTAGACGATCCGCTCGCCCTTCTTGCCGGAGATGCGTGCCCAGTCATCAGGGTTGGTGGTGTTGGGGAGGTCCTCGTTCTCGCGGAACTCGTCGGTGCACGACTGGAGCAGGTGCTCCACGCGCAACCCGCGCTGGCCGGTGTCGAGGAAGTCCTTGATCGCCATCTTCTTCGCGCGGTCGACGATGTTCTGGATCATCGCGCCGGAGTTGAAGTCCTTGAAGTAGAGGATCTCCTTGTCGCCACCGGCATAGGTGACCTCGAGGAAGCGGTTCTCCTCCTCCTCGGCATACATCCGAAGCACGGTGGCCTCGATCATCGCCCGCACCGTCGCGTCCTTCGAGCCGCCGTTCTGCTCGACGTCGTCGGGGTGCAGCGGCAGCGTGGCCGTCAGGTACTTGGCGAAGATGTCCCGGGCGGCCTCGGCATCCGGTCGTTCGATCTTGATCTTCACGTCGA
>JBDSVV010000260.1:0-24253 GCA_039927035.1 Ornithinibacter sp.
GCACTCGCGCCGGACCACCACCTGGTCTTCCGCACGGCCGAGGGCAGCAAGCTGCTGGGCCTGACGATGGACGCGGACGTCGCGTTCGAGATCGACGAGTTCGGCGAGAGCGAGGCCTGGAGCGTGGTCGTGCGGGGCCGAGCCAGCCAGCTCGAGGGTGAGCGGGCCAGGGCGACCAAGCAGCTGCGGTTGCGTCCGTGGACGCACACAGCGAAGTTCAACGTCGTCTCGGTGGAGGTCGACGAGGTGACCGGGCGGCACTTCGACCTCGAGCGCCCGTGGCTGCACATGCGCCCCCCAGCCGACGACTGACCTCCAGTTCGCCTCT
The DNA here is from genome assembly GCA_039927035.1 of Ornithinibacter sp. Classification (GTDB taxonomy): domain Bacteria; phylum Actinomycetota; class Actinomycetes; order Actinomycetales; family Dermatophilaceae; genus Fodinibacter. The sequence goes on from JBDSVV010000260.1 coordinate 329, forward strand.
TCAGTCCCTTTCCTCTCTCTGACCCTCCCGTGAACAGTCGACCAATAGGTCACTTCTTCACGCACCCCGACCTCGCCCGTCCGTGAACAATCGACCTATTGGTCACTTCTTCACGGACGCAGGATGCCGGGCGCGGGGCGTCGTGGGTAGCCGAGGGTTCAGCTCGAGCGAGGGCGGACGGGGGTGAGGGCACTCTCGCCGGCGAGCACGGCCAGCACGTTGTCGGCCGCCAGGTCGGCCATCGCCGCCCGGGTCTGGGTCGTCGCCGACCCGACGTGCGGGAGGAGCACGACGTCGTCGCGTCCGAGCAGGCCGGGATGCACCCGAGGCTCGTCCTCGAAGACATCGAGCCCGGCCCCGGCGATCATGCCGGTCCTGAGCGCCGCGACCAGCGCGGCCTCGTCGACGACCGGCCCGCGCGAGGTGTTGACGAGGTGGGCGGTCGGCTTCATCCGCTCCAGCTCGAGCGCCCCGATGAGGTGGTGGGTCTGCGGCGTGAGGGGGCAGTGGAGGGAGACGACGTCGGCGGTCTCCAACAGCTCGACCAGTCCGACGACCCGGGCGGCGAGCCCCTCCACGACACCGGTGTCGGGCTCTGAGCGTCCGGAGAGGAGCACCTCCATCCCCAGCGCCTTGGCCCTTCGCGCCGTCGCCAGCCCGATGGCACCCGGCCCCACGATCCCGAGGGTTCTCCCACGCAGGCCCGTGCCCAGGTCACCGGTCATGCTCCACCGCCACGGCTCGCCAGTGCGGACCCGCCGCTCGGCGGCGCCGAGTCGGCGGGTGGACATCAGGACGAGGGCGATGGCGAGGTCGGCCGTGGCGTCGGTGAGCACGCCCGGGGTGTTGGTGGCCACGACGCCACGCTCGGCACAGGCCGCCAGGTCGAGGTTGTCGTGCCCCACTGCGACGTTCGCAACGATCTTCAGGCGAGGACCGGCCGCGTCGAGCAGCTCGGCGTCGATGCGGTCCACCAGCATCGCGACGAGCCCGTCGACCCCGTTCACCGCCTCCAGGAGGTCCGCTCGCGGCATGGGTGAGTCGACGTCCCGGTAGGTGACGTCGTGAGCGGCCGCAAGCCGCGTCGGTGCATCTCCGGGCACCCCCGCGGTGAGAAGGACGCGACCCATGTCACATGATCCTGCGCACGAGGGGCAGCGGGAGGTGTCGCATCGCCGTGCCGAGCGGCACCCATGGCCACGCCGGCACGAGCGCGTTGGCCCTCTCCTTCTCGATGGCGTCGACCATCGCGCGCACGCCGGTCTCGGTGTCGACGATGAACGGCGTCTTCTTCACCCGCTCGTTCATCTCCGAGCGGATGTAGCCGGGATAGATCGTCGAGACACGGATGTCGAGGTCGGGCTCCCCGAGCATCTCGTTGCGCAGCCCTTCGGCGAGGGTGGCGACTCCTGCCTTGGTCGCGGCATACGTCGTCACCGTCTTGCGCATGCCCCGCATCGCCGACACCGACGAGATCATCACGAGGTGGCCGCGTTTCTGGGCCCTGAAGATCTCCATGGCAGCCTCGCACTGTGCAAGCGCCGCAACGAAGTTCGTCATGGCTGTCTGTCGGTTCGCGTCATAGCGCCCGGTGCCGATGGGCGCGCCCTTGCCGAGCCCGGCGTTGATGATCACCCGGTCGATGGAGCCGAAGTCGTCACGGAAGGCCGAGAAGACCTCGAAGACCTGGTCGTCGTCGGTGACGTCGAGTGCCCGCAGCTCCACGCGCCGCCCGGGGTGGGCCGCGAGGATCTCCTCGCGGAGGCCGTCGAGCCGCTCCGTGCGCCGGGCCGCAAGGGCGAGGTCCCACCCGCGCGCAGCGAGCTGACGGGCCATCTCGGCCCCGAGACCGGAACTTGCACCGGTGATGATCGTGCTGGGCATGGATGTCCTTCCGTTGGTTCAGGATTCGCCGATGAGGGCGGTGCATCGTTGGTCGAGGTGGCGCACCACGTCACGGAACGCGCCGTATGCCGGGTTGCTCGTCTGGCCGTGGTGGAACCGGTAGTGGATCTGCTGGGCGATGCCCGCCAGGCGGAAGGCGCCGAACACCTCGTAGAACCGCCACTCCTCGGGCGTGACCTCGATGCCCCGGGCCCCCGTGTAGCGCTCCACGACCTCGGCGCGGGTGAGCATTCCGGGCGCGTGGGTCGGCTGCAACCTGATGGCGAGGAATGCCGGGTCGTCGTCGGCCTGCGCCCAGTAGGCCATGGCGCCGCCGAGATCCATCAAGGGGTCTCCAACCGTCGCCAGCTCCCAGTCGAGGACAGCGGCGATCCGCGTCGGGTCGGTTGGGTCGAGGACGAGGTTGTCGAAGCGGAAGTCGTTGTGCAGCATGACATGGGCACGGTCCCGGGGCTGGTGTGCGGCCAGCCACGTCATGGTCGACTCGAGGTCGCCGACGTCGGGCGTGCGAGCCCGCCGGAACCGGGTGGACCACCCCTCCACCTGACGACGCACGTAACCCTCCCCACGATCGAGCGAGCTCAACCCCGATGCCTCGACGTCGACGTCGTGCAGCGCCACGAGCGTGTCCACGGCGTTGTGGCACAACCGGCCCACTCCTTCACGGTCCAGACCCAGCGACTCGGGGAGATCCTTGCGCAGAATCGTTCCCGGCACACGCTCCATGACGTAGAACTCCGAGCCGATCACCGACTGGTCCTCGCAGAGGGCGAGCATGATCGGCGCCAGGGGAAACACGGGTGCCAGTGCGGCCTGCAGGTCGTGCTCCCGGCGCATGTCGTGGGCACCCTTGGCCTTCGTGCCCCCCGGAGGTCGGCGCAGGATCACGTCACGGCCGCCGTCAGCCAACCCACCGCCATACCGCAGGAGGTAGGTGAGGTTGGAGGCGCCGCCGACGAACTGGAGCACCTCGGGCGTGCCCTCCAGACCCACCTCGGCGGGTGCTGCGTGTCGCAGCCATGACGCGACGGAGCCCGCGTCGAAGGAGTCCTCGGCCCGCACCGGCGCGGCTCCCGCCACGTCGGTCACGAAGTGACGTCCTGCGGATCGGCGCCCGCCTTCCGGGCCAGGCGGGCTGCGCCGCGCAGGGCTGACCGGTCATAGAGCGGGCGGATGAACCGCTTGGTGAAGTAGGCCTGCCTGCCGAACCGGTCGGTGAGGATCACCCTCTTGTGCTTGTCGATTCCCTCGAGGACGATCTTCGCGATGTCATCGGCGTCGACCTTGGCACGGGTGATCAGCCGCACCCCGGCATCCTGCATGGCGGTGTCCTTGCCGGAGAAGGACTGGTGCAGGTTGGTGCGGAAGAAGGCCGGGCAGACGACGGAGACGTGGATGTCCCACGGCGAGAGCTCGAACCCGATCGTCTCGCTCAGGGCGACCACACCGGCCTTCGCCGCGTTGTAGCTCGACATGCCGGGGCCGTGGACCAGACCCGCGAGGGAGGCGACGTTGACGATGTGACCGCTGCGTTGCTCCTTCAGCAGCGGGGTCATCGTGTGGCAGCCGCGGGCCACGCCGAGGAGGTTGATGTCGAGCACCCGCTCCCATTCGGCCATCGACTCCACGTCGATGCGGCCGCCGGTGGCGATACCGGCGTTGTTGACCAGCAGGTCCAGGGATCCCCACTCCTCCCGCACCCAGGCGAGGGCGCCGTCCCAGTCCTGTTGCGAGCGCACGTCGAGCCGCCGGTATGCCGCACCGTCGGGCACGCTGTCGGGCCGGTCGTCGGCGAGGTCGCCGACGAGCACGTCGTCGCCGCGAGCCAGGAGCAGTCGGGTCAGGGCGCGGCCCAGCCCGGAGGCGCCCCCGGTGACCAGGGCCCGGCTCATCGGGCGGTCTCCTTCGTGGCCGAGGTCGTTGATGACGCCCTCGAACCATCCGTGTACGGCCGGAGCAGGTGCCTCGCGACCACCCCGAGGTGCACCTCGTCCGGCCCGTCGGCCAGCCGGAGACTCCGCGCGCCGGCATACGCGGCGGCGAGCGGGAAGTCCTCGCTCATCCCACCTCCGCCGTGCAGCTGGATCGCGAGGTCGATGACGTCACAGGCCATCTGGGGCACGCCAGCCTTGATCTCGGACACCTCCGACTGGGCCCCCTCGATGCCAACCGTGTCGAGCTTCCACGCAGCATGGAGCACGAGCAGGCGCGACTGGTTGATCGCGATGCGCGCCCTGGCGAGCCGCTCCCGGTTTCCGCCGAGGTTGGCGATCTGCTTTCCGAATGCCACCCTGCTGGTGGAGCGTTCGCACGCCAGCTCGAGCGCCTTCTCGGCCAGGCCGATGAGCCTCATGCAGTGGTGGACCCGACCGGGGCCGAGCCGCCCCTGGGCGATCTCGAACGCCCGGCCCGGTCCGAGAAGCACGCTCGACGCGGGGAGGTGCACGGCATCAAGCCTCACCTGACCGTGGCCGAGGGGCTCGTCGTACTGACCCAGGGCGGTGAGCATCCGCTCGACCGTGACACCGGGCGCGTCGAGCGGCACGAGCACCATCGAGTGCTGGCGGTGCCGGTGAGCGTCAATGTCGGTCAGGCCCATGAAGATGCCGAGCCTGCAGTCGGGGTGGCCCGCACCGGTGGACCACCACTTGCGCCCGTCGACGACGACCTCGTCGCCGTCGATCCTGGCCGTGGCCTCCATGTTCGTCGCGTCACTACTGGCCACGCCGGGCTCGGTCATCAGGAACGTGCTGCGCAGCCGACCGTCGAGGAGGGGCTCGAGCCACTGCTCCTGCTGCTCGGGTGTGCCGTACCTCAGCAGCACCTCCATGTTGCCGGTGTCGGGAGCGTTGCTGTTGAACACCAGCGGAGCGAGCGGCGAGCGACCCATCTGCTCGGCCACCGTGGCGTAGTCGGTGTTGCTCAGGCCCGCGCCGCCGTCGGTGCCGAAGCGAGCGGCATACGCGTCGCCGTCCCCAGCGGGGAGGAAGAGGTTCCACAGGCCCTGGCTGCGCGCCTTCGACGTGAGGTCCTCGACGCCCGCGGCCGGCGGCCACGCGTCCTCGCCCCGGGCGCGACGAGCCGCGATGTCGGCGAGGATGCCGGGCTCGACCGGCTCCACCTCGGTGTCGATGAACGCGCGCACGCGCTCGGCGAGGTCTGCGGCACGAGTCGACGGGGCGAAGTCCATACCCTTGACCCTAGACGGTTGTTGAGCAATGCTCAATAGCATGGATGCGGTGCCGAGGGTGCGGATGGCTCCCGAGCAGAGGCGTCGCCAGCTCGTCGGGATCGGGCTGCGCAAGTTCGTCGAGCGCCCCGTGCAGGAGCTCTCCCTCGACGAGGTCGCGGTCGAGGCCGGCGTGTCGCGCGGGTTGCTCTTCCACTACTTCCCCACGAAGACCGACTACCACCGCGCCGTCGTCGAGGCGGCGCGACGCCGGGTCGGGCGCAACGTCTCCCCCGACCCCGGCGCAGTCGGTGAGCTGGCTGTGCGGCAGGTCGTCGAGAGGTTCCTGGACCAGGTGGCCAGGCGGCGTGAGACCTACGTCGCGCTGGTCCTGGGCCAGGCCCCGATCGCCCAGGCCGCCGGCGACGCCGGGGTTCAAGGGGTGCGTGAGCACGTGACCGGCCTGGTGGCCGCCGCGACCGGCATCCCGGATGCCGCGCGGCCGGCGGTGCACGGGTGGGTCGCCTACCTCGAGGACCGCGGCCTCCAGTGGGCCGCCCTCGACACGGAGGAACGGGCCCGAGGTCACGGGGCCCTCGTCGAGCACTGCATTCGCGCGCTGGAGGCACTCGTGGAGGGGTGACCGTCGGGGCTCACCTGCTACGGCTGGGCGCAGAGGCCAACTTCACCCGGCAGCTGGTCACCGATCGGCTGGGGTCGTTGCCTTCGGGACGACGGACGCGAGCGTGCCGGGACTCGGCAGCGGCCCTGGCGAGCGGTCCCACTGGCCGGACCCGACCTCACCCGGTCGCCGGCCATCCGGTTGCCCCAGTGGGAGTCCGGCCCGGTCGGCCCGGTCGGCCTGGATGACCCCGAACAGCACCTGGCGATCGCTCTACAGTTGCGCGGCGGCATCCTGAAGTGTCGTCATCCGAATGACTGTCATCGTGGCGGCTCGTGGAACTGCGTGGTGAGTCGGTGGCCGGCCACATCGAGCAGGGACGTCAGGTCGGTGTCGGTCGCAGGGCTCACGCGGCCCCTCCTCGAGCACTGAGTGTGTGCGCTGGAGGCACTCAACAAAGGGGTGACGGTCGGGGTGCACCTGCTGCACACTGCGGTCATGGAGTTCACCACCGAACTGTTGGCGACCGGCGGCACCACGGCCGGCTTCGAGGTGCCCGACGACGTCGTCGACCAGCTGGGCGGCGGGCGACGACCCAAGGTGGCCGTCACCGTGAACGGACACACGTGGCGCACGAGCATCGCGTCGATGGGTGGGCGCTTCCTCCTTGGCGCCAGCGCAGCCGTACGCGCCGCGGCCGGGATCGCCGCGGGTGAGACGCACACCGTGACAGTCGTGCTCGACACCGCCCCGCGGACCGTGGACGTGCCAGAGGACCTCGCCGCTGCTCTCGCTTCCCACCCGGGTGCTGCCGCGGCCTGGGAGCAGCTCAGCTACAGCCACCAGCGTCAGCACGCCGAGGCGGTTCTCGCTGCCAAGAAGGCCGATACGCGCGAGCGTCGCGTCGCGTCGACGATCGCGACGCTGACCGGCTGAAGCGACCTGACGGCCATCGCCTCTCGGCGAGATCGCGGCGTGGGTCAGCGTTGGGCTCGCGCGTGCCCCTCTGCAAGGAGCTCGGCGACGATCCCGGCGTCCGCGTCGGCAAGCACGACTTCCACGGTCGACAAGGTCCTACCCCACCAGCCCTCACGACACCACGTGTTCGCGCCGACAGCCTCGCGGATGCCGCCCTCGTCGAGCATCACCCGCAGCACGTCCGCGGTCGGCAGGGTCGCGAAGATCCGCTGTTTCGGACCCGCCCGAAAGCTCGGGAACCCGTGGTGGTCGTGCTCGGCGACGTCGACCATCCCGAGCGCGAGCGTTCGCACCTCATCTCTGGTCACGGCGTCACCGCGAGGCCCGCAGGCTCAACCGTGACCGGCACGCCGTTGAGCACGGCATTGCCCGAGATCACTTCGACCACAGCCGGATCGGTGAGATCGTTGATGGACGCACCGGGCAGCTCGGCCGCGTGGCGCATCCGGATGCCGCCGGCCCGGTGGCCGTAGCCGTGCGGCAGCGAGACCACCCCCGGCATGACGTCATCGCTCGCGGCGACCTCGACGGTCACTTGTCCGGCCGCGGATCGGACCGTCACCACTGAACCGTCGTGGATGCCCCGCTCGGCCAGGTCGCCGGGGTGCATGAGCAGCGCGTGACGGGGGCGACCACGGGTGAGCCGCGGTGTGTTGTGCAGCCACGAGTTGTTGTCCCGCTGGTGACGACGCCCGATCAGCAGGAGCCGGTGGTGCTCGGGACCTCGGGCCGAGATCGACTCCTCGATCGTCGCGAGCAGCCGTGGCAGGTCGGCCAGCGCCACCTCCGTCGCGAGGTCGATCCGCTTGTCGGCGGTCCGCAACCGCGCGGGGAGTCGCGACTTCAGCGGCCCGTGGTCGGCACCGGCCGGCATCCGCGACAGCCGCTTCACGCTGAGCCCGGTGCCGGAGGTTCGGAGCAGTGCGTCGAGCTGACGTCTAGGCGAGACACGCAGCCGCGCCTCTGCCGTCGCGCTCGCCCGCGACAGCCGGCCACGCCACCCGACCCCCCGCTCGCGCTGCACGGCGAGGCCAAGGTCTCGGGCGATCTCCCAGTCGTGGCGTGCACCAGTCGGCTTCGGCAACAGGGCGTTCGACCACCTCGCGGTGTCACGCACCGCGAGCGTGTGGAAGACGAGGTCGTAGTGGTCGCGCTCCAGCGGGTCGGTCGGAGGAAGGATCACGTCTGCGTGCCGGGTCGACTCGTTGACATAGAAGTCGACCGCCACCATCGCGTCGAGTCCCTCCAGGGCCTCGGACAGGGAGTGTCCAGCGGGGGTCGAGGAGGCCGGGTTGCCGGCGATCGTCAGCAGCGCTCGCACCTGCCCCTCACCCGGTGTCGCAATCTCCTCGAGAAGCGCGGACACCGGCAGCTCGCCACTGAATCCGGGGAGCCCGCGCACTCGCGAGCGCCGCCGCCCGAACCCTCCCGGGGAGATCAGGTCTCGCCCGACGAGATCGACTGCGGGAGTGGTGAACATGGTCCCGCCAGGGCGGTCGAGGTTGCCCGTGAGGATGTTGATCGTCTGAACCGCCCACTGGCACAGCACGCCGAACCCCTGGGTCGACACCCCCATCCGACCGTGCACCGCAGCCGTCGGGGCCCCGGCAAGATCCTCGGCCAGGGCTCGGACAGAGGCGGCCGGCATCCCGGAGAATGTCTCTGCCAGCTCAGGGGTGAACGGTGCCACGGCAGAGCGCACGGCATCCAGTCCGTCGACGTAGGCCGCGGGCCGGGCCAGGTCGTTCTCCAGAAGCTCGCGCACGATCGCGAGGAGCACCGCGGCATCGGTGCCGGGTCGGACGAAGTGGTGCTCGTCGGCGAGCTTGGCCGTCTCGGTGCGGCGTGGGTCAATGACGACGAGCCGACCTCCGCGAGAGACGAGGTCGCGTCTGCGTTGGGGGAAGTCCGGCACCGTCCAGAGCGAGCCGTTGGAGGCCATCGGGTTGTGGCCGATCAGCACGAGGAGGTCGGTGCGGTCAATGTCGGGTACCGGGAGGAGGAACTGGTGACCGTAGAGCGCCCACGCGGTGACGTGGTGCGGTAGCTGGTCCACGGACGTCGCGGAGAATCGGTTTCGGGTGCGAAGGAGCCTGAGAAGGGTGGGGTGGTGGGTCAGCGCGCCGAGGCTGTGCACGTTGGGGTTGCCCAGGTAGACCGCGAGCGCGTCGTCGCCGTGCTCGCGCTGCACCCCCACGATGAGCGAGGCGGCCAGGGCGATGGCGTCGTCCCAGGAGATCTCCTCGAAGCCGCCGTCGGCCGTGCGCCGTACCGGGGCCCGGAGCCGGTCGGGGTCCTCGTGGAGGTCCTGCAGGGCGAGCGCCTTGGGGCAGATGTGGCCTCGTGAGAGCGGGTCGGCCTCGTGCCCGCGCACCGAGGCGATGGCTCCGGCGGTGTCGAGACGCACCTCGAGACCGCACATCGCTTCGCACAGGGTGCAGGTGATGTGCCGCACGCCCTCGACTTCTTGCGCCCCAGCCACGTCAAAGCCCCCTCGTGGGGCGCTCCGGCGTGGGCTGAGCGCAATAGGTCGGGGGCGGGGGGTCATCGGGTGCGCGCCCGGAAATCGGGGACGGCCTTCTTGTAGGCGGCCTCGCGGGCGATCCTGGTGTTGGCCGAGGCCAGCAGGAACGCCTGCTCCAAGCGCTCGCGGGCAAAGGTCCGCCGGTCCCCCGAGCTCCACGTGCGATTGAACACCCGCTTGGTCGCGGCCACCGAGTCGGGCGAGCGGGCGCTGACCGCCTCCGCGAACTCGGCCGCCGCGGTGAGCGGGTCATCGGAGACCTCGCTCGCCAGCCCCAGCTCGACGGCGCGGCTGCCGCTCACGACCTCGCCGGTCATCGCGAGGCGCTTCGCGACGTCCATCCGCACCTGCTGGGACAGGGCCTGGATGCCGGTCATGTCGGGCACCAGCCCCCACCGCGCCTCGAGCACGGACCACTTCGCGTCAGGGGTGGTGATCCGCAGGTCCGCTGCGAGGGCGATCTGCAACCCACCCCCGAAGCAGTGGCCGTGGACCGCCGCCACGACCGGTACGGGGAGCCGCCGCCAGGCCCAGCAGGCCTCCTGGAAGAGGTTGGTGCCTCGCCACGGCATCGGGATGAACGAGCGGGCCACCCGCCGTGGGTCAGCCATCACGGTGGCGAAGTCGAGCCCGGCGCAGAACGAGTCGCCCTCCCCGGCCAGCACGACGGCCCGTAGCGAGCGGTCTCCGCGCAGCTCGCGGGCGGTGCGCACCAGGTCCTGCAGGGTGTCCAGGGTCAGGGCGTTGAGCTTGTCGGGGCGGTCCAGTCGCACCTGCGCGACTCCACCTCGCACGTCGCAGGTCACGGGGCTCGGCATGCAGCCAGCCTACGGATCGCGCCCGCAGGGGGAACCCCTCGAGGGTGTGACCTGTGTCAGACGACGTGTGCGGGGGGCTCGGACCCCGTCCCGGTCGGCGCGGGGCCGACCGGCCGCATCGTGGCGCGTGACGGGTGTGCGCGGCGGTGCAGCAGCACCGAGATGCCCAGGATGAGCAGGCCGGGGATCGTGAGTGCTGCACCGACCCACGCTGGTGCGGTGTAGCCCCAGCCCGCTGCGATCGCCAGCCCACCCAGCCAGGCGCCGAGGGCGTTGGCGAGGTTGAGCGCCGCGTGGTTGCTGGCGGCCCCGAGCGTCTGGGCCGACCCGGCCACCTGCATGAGCCGAAGCTGGAGGTTGATGACCAGCAGCGAGGCGAGGATCGACACGAGGAAGAGCACGACGAGTGCAGGCACGGCATACGGGGCAGCCAGCGCGAACGCCGCCAGCAGCACGCCCATCCCGGTCATCCCGAGGACCACCGAGCGCAGCACCGACCAGTCACCCATCCGGCCGCCGACGAGGTTGCCGACGAACCCGCCGACGCCGAACACCAGCAGGTAGAGCGGCACGGCGGAGGAGGGCAGGCCCGTGACCTCGGTGATGGTTGGCGCGATGTAGGAGTACATCGCGAACATGCCGCCGAACCCGATCGACCCCACGGCCAGGGTGAGCCAGACCTGGGTGCTGCGCAGTGCGCCCAGCTCGTTGCGCACGGTCTTGGTGCGGTCTGCCGGAAGGTGTGGCACGGCATACGTGATGAGCAGTGCCGTCGCGAGGCCGAGCACGCCGACGAGCCAGTAAGCGGTCCGCCAGCCGAAGGCCTGCCCGAGCCACGTTGCGCCAGGCACCCCGAAGATGTTCGCGATCGGGATGCCGAGCATGACCCTGCCCACGGCGCGGCCGGCCTGACCTTTCTCTGCGAGGTCGACCGCGACGAGGGCCGCGACGCCGAAGAACGCGCCGTGCGGCAGCCCCGCGACGAACCTCGCCGCGACGAGGGAGTCGTAGGTGGGGGCGATGGCGCTCAGCACGTTGCCGACGCTGAAGGCGGAGATGAGGCCGATGAGAAGCGCCTTGCGCGGCGCCTTCGCCCCCAGCACCGCGAGCAGCGGTGCGCCCACGACGACACCGGCGGCATAGGCCGAGATCGTGTGGCCCGCGGTCGGGATGCTGACCCCAACGCCGTCGGCGATCTCTGGCAGCAGACCCATCGTGACGAACTCGGTCGTGCCGATGGCGATGCCGCCCAGGATGAGGGCGACGATCGCGAGCACGGAATGGCGGGGCTGGGGCACCCATGGTGAATGCATCCGCACCGCCCAGCATTCCCGATCATGCGCTGTTCCTACGATGTGGGCATGCGCGCAGCCCAGGTGACCCGACTCGACGGCCCCGACAGCATCGAGGTCCTCGACCTCCCCGACCCGCAGGGCCCGGGAGTGGTCATCGAGGTCGCGGCGGCCGGCGTCTGCTTCCCCGACGTCCTCCTCACCCGCGGCCAGTACCAGATCACGCCGGAGCTCCCCTTCGTGCCGGGGTCGGAGGTCGCCGGGCGGGTGCGGTCCGCGCCGGAGGGCAGCGGGTATGCCCAGGGGGACCGAGTGGCCGCGTTCTGCTTCCTGGGTGGTTTTGCTGAGGCGGTTGGGTGCGATCCCGCGATGGTCTTCCCGCTTCCGGACTCGGTGACCTTCGAGCAGGGTGGCGCGCTGCCGATGAACTACCTCACCTGTCACTTCGCGCTGCGTGAGCGCGGCCGGCTGACCCGGGGTGAGACCGTGCTCGTCCACGGCGCGGCCGGCGGAATCGGCACGGCCGCGGTCCAGCTGGCCGCGGCATGGGGTGCGCGAGTCATCGCCGTGGTGTCGACGCAGGGCAAGGTCGAGACGGCTCGAGCGGCCGGGGCGCACGAGGTGGTGCTCGCCGGCGGCTTCCGGGACGCGGTGCGAGACCTCACCTCGGGTCGGGGCGTCGACGTTGTGGTCGACCCCGTGGGCGGCGACCGCTTCACCGACTCGCTGCGCTCCCTCGCGCCTGGGGGCAGGCTGCTCGTCATCGGTTTCACCGCGGGATCGATCCCCGAGGTCAAGGTGAACCGTCTCCTGCTCAACAACGTGTCCGTGGTCGGCGTCGGCTGGGGCGCGTGGTGGACCGGCCCCGCCGGTCCGGGCACGGCATACCTGCGTTCCCAGTGGGAGGCGCTGGTGCCGCTGCTCGAGAGCGGCGCCATCTCCCCCGTCATCGGCGAGGTGCGCCGCCTCGACGACGTCGTGTCGGCGCTGACCGCGGTGGACCAACGCCGAGCCACGGGCAAGATCATCCTGGCGCCCTGACCCTTCGGCACCGTGACCCACAACGCTGGGGGCCCGCTTCCAGCCTCCCTCCGGGTCCTCTTGGCGTCCTGACGGGCGCGGAGTGTGAACAGTGGGGTCCGGTCCGCCAGGAGCACGGGCCCCGACTCGGGGGTTCATGGGTTCGACACCGTCCTCGGCATCCCGCTCCACGCGCTGGTCGTGCATACCGTCGTGGTCATGGCACCGCTGACCGCGCTGCTGCTGCTCCTCCTCGGTGTCTCGGCACGCTTCCGCTCCTGGAGCGGTGTGCTCACTCCGGCCGTCGCCACACTCACGCTGGCCCTGACCCCGTCGCGACCCAGTCCGGTGAGGCGCTCCAGCGCCGGGTGCTCGAGAACGTCCTGGTCGAGAAGCACGCCGAGCTGGGCGACACGCTCGTCTGGATGATGGTCGCAGCCACTGTCGTGGCCTGGCTCGCCTGGTGGTTCTTCCGGCGGTCGGCCGTGGTCTCACCAGGCACCGACTCGTCGCAGGGCGCACCGCCTTTGTCGTCCGCGGTGACGACGGCGCTGGCCGTGCTCCGCCTCCTCGCTGCCGTGTGGGTGAGCATCGACGTGGCGCTCGTCAGCCACTCCGGTGGCAAGGCCTTCTGGAACGATGTCACCGCCGCCACTCCCCAGCGGCGGCGGCGGCTGACCTCAGGCCGCGGTGCTGCTCGAGTGACCCGGGGCCGGGCCCGCCCCATAGGCTCGGGGCCATGGACTTCCGCAACGCCTACGCGCAAGGCTTCGCCCGGGTCGCGGCGTGCACGCTGCCGGTCGCCCTCGCCGACCCGGCGACCAATGCCGAGCGCATCATCGAGCAGGTTCACGCGTGCCACGACGAGGGTGTCGCCGTCGCGCTCTTTCCCGAGCTGTCCACCTCCGGCTACGCGATCGACGACCTCCTCCTCCAGGACGTGCTGCTTGACGCGGTGGACGCAGCCGTCGTCACCATTGCGGCGGCCACCGCGAAGCTGCTGCCCGTGGTGGTGGTCGGGGCACCGCTGCGCCACGGTCACCGCCTCTTCAACTGCGCCGTGGTCATCCACCGCGGCGAGGTGCTCGGCGTCGCCCCGAAGTCCTTCCTGCCGACCTACCGCGAGTTCTACGAAAAGCGTCACTTCGCCTCCGGCACAGGGCACCAGGGCGAGTTCATCGTGCGCCCCCAATGGCCCGGGGCGGACGTCGACGGCGAGATCCCCTTCGGCCCCGACCTGCTCTTCACGGCCGACGACCTACCCGACCTTGCGGTGCACGTCGAGGTCTGCGAGGACCTCTGGGTGCCCATCCCCCCGAGCCACGAGGCTGCCCTGGCGGGCGCCACGGTGCTGCTCAACCTCTCCGCCTCACCCATCACCGTCGGCCGCGCGCAGGATCGCCACGTGCTCGCGCGTTCGGCCAGCGCTCGGTGCAACGCGGCCTACGTGTATGCCGCGGCGAGCGCCGGGGAGTCGACCACCGACCTGTCGTGGGACGGCATGACGATGGCCTACGAGATGGGAGACCTGCTCGGTGAGGGCGAGCGCTTCCCCGACGGGCCGCGGCGCACCGTCGTCGACGTCGACCTCGACCGGCTGCGCCAGGAGCGGATCCGGCAGGGCAGCTTCGACGACAACGCCCGGTCGTATGCCGCGGACGACGGTGGGTTCCGCATCGTCGCCTTCCAGCTGCGCCCGCCGAGCGGGGACCTCGGTCTGCGCCGGGTGCTCGACCGGTTCCCCTTCGTGCCCGACGACCCCGCGAGGCTCGCCCTCGACTGCTACGAGGCCTACAACATCCAGGTGTCGGGGCTGGAGCAGCGCATGCGCGCCATCGGTGGGGGTGACCCGGCACGGCGGCCGCGCATCGTCATCGGCGTCTCGGGCGGGCTCGACTCGACCCATGCGCTCATCGTCGCGGCAAAGGCCTGCGACCGGCTCGGGCTGCCCCGCACCCACGTGCTCGGGTTCACGATGCCCGGGTTCGCCACGAGCGACTCGACCAAGTCCAACGCCATCGAGCTGATGACCGCGCTCGGCATCGAGTGGGAGGAGCTCGACATCCGGCCCGCGGCACGGCAGATGCTCTCCGACCTCGGTCACCCGTTCGGGCGCGGCGAGGAGGTCTACGACGTCACCTTCGAGAACGTCCAGGCCGGGCTGCGCACCGACTACCTCTTCCGCGCCGCCAACCAGCGCGGCGGCATCGTGCTCGGCACCGGCGACCTCTCGGAGCTCGCGCTCGGCTGGTGCACCTACGGCGTCGGAGACCAGATGTCGCACTACGGCGTGAATGCCGGTGTGCCGAAGACGCTGATGCAGCACCTGATCCGCTGGGTCGTCTCCTCCGGTCAGTTCGCCCAGGCCGACGTCGACGACACCCTCCTCGCCATCCTCGACACCGAGATCAGCCCCGAGCTGATCCCGGCCCGCGACGGCGAGAAGATCCAGTCGACCCAGGACACCATCGGGCCCTACGCGCTCCATGACTTCACCCTCTTCCACCTGCTTCGGCGGGGTTACCGGCCGAGCAAGATCGCCTTCCTCGCCGAGCATGCCTGGCGCGACGTGGAGTCGGGGGCGTGGCCGGAGGGATACCCCGAAGGTGACCGCACGGCATACGACCTCGCGACGATCGGGGTCTGGCTGGAAATCTTCGTCAAACGCTTCTTCGGCAACCAGTTCAAGCGCTCGGCGATGCCCAACGGCCCCAAGGTGCTCGCGGGAGGATCCCTCTCACCGCGCGGCGACTGGCGGATGCCCTCCGACGTGAGCGGCCGCGCCTGGCTGGCGGAGATCGCCGCCAACGTCCCCCCGTCCTGACCACCACCCACCCCCAACCCCACCTCCCCCACTTCGTCTGTCAGATCGTCGGCAACGTGCCGATTATCGGCATGGCGGCGACGATCTGACAGACGAAGTCAGGGAGATGCGGGGGCCCGCTCCTCGCGGAGGAGGGGCTCGGTGCGCCGCTTCGGGTGGATGCCGCACTTGTCCCGATCGGACCTCCGCACCTGGTCCATGTCCGCCGCGAGGATCAACAGGGGCGTGACCCCACCGCGCCAGATGATGAGCAGCACCATCACGAAGTCCCAGGTGGACGTGTGGAGCGCACCGACGAGCACTCCGGTGCGCGGCACCTCGCCCACCGCCGTTCACCCAGGGGCCGGGAGCACCAGCGCGGCGAGACGACTGCGGATCATGGCGCTCAGTCGACGTCCGCGAGCGTGTCGAGAGCCGGTCCGTCGAGACGGAACCGTGTCCACTCGTCCTGGGCCACCGCCCCGATCGACTCGTAGAAACCGATGCTCGGGGTGTTCCAGTCGAGCACCCACCACTCGAGCCGGTGGTAGCCGCGCTCCACGCAGAGCGCGGCCAGGGTGCGCAGCAGCTCCTGTCCCAGGCCCGAGCCGCGCTGGTCAGGGGTGACGTAGAGGTCCTCGAGCCAGATGCCGTGGGTGCCGGTCCACGTCGAGAACGACAGGAACCAGATGGCGCACCCGACCACCACACCGCCCGTCTCGGCGACGTGCGCGAACACCGCGGGAGATCCCTGCCGAGGGAAGAGCGCCGCTCGAAGGCTCGGCTCGTCGGCCTGCACCTCATGCAGCGCCTTCTCGTAGTCCGCGAGCTCACGGATCAGGCGGACGATGACGGGCACGTCGGCTGGGGTGGCAAGGCGGACACGCGAGGGGGGTGGCGGCATACCGCTGATCCTCCCAGCCCGCCAGAATGGGGCCATGACCACCACGCGGCGGATCGACACCTGGCTCACCGACATGGACGGCGTGCTCGTCCATGAGGACGACCCGATCCCCGGCGCGAGCGACTTCCTGGAGGCCCTGAAGACCTCGGGTCGCGAATACCTCGTGCTCACCAACAACTCGATCTTCACCCCCCGAGACCTTCGCGCTCGGTTGCTGCGCAGCGGGATCGACGTGCCCGAGGACCGCATCTGGACCTCCGCGCTCGCCACCGCCGACTTCCTCGACGACCAACGGCCGGGGGGCACGGCATACGTCGTGGGCGAAGCCGGCCTCACCACCGCGCTGCACGACGTCGGTTACGTGCTGACCGACCGGGACCCTGACTACGTCGTACTCGGCGAGACCCGCACCTACTCCTTCGAGGGCATCACCAAGGCGATCCGCCTCATCGAGGCCGGGGCCCGGTTCATCGCGACCAACCCCGACCCCAGCGGCCCCAGCCCCGCCGGTACCCTGCCAGCCACGGGGTCGGTCGCCGCGCTCATCAGCACCGCCACCGGCCGCCACCCCTATTACGTCGGCAAGCCCAACGCACTGATGATGCGCAGCGCCCTCAACCGGCTCGAGGCGCACTCCGAGACGACGGTAATGATCGGCGACCGGATGGACACCGACATCATCAGCGGGCTCGAGGCGGGCTTGCGCACCGTGCTGGTGCTCACCGGCTCGACACGTGCCGAGCAGGTCGAGCATTTTCCCTACCGCCCCACCCGTGTGGTGGACTCCATCGCCGACGTCGTGCCATTGGTCGCAGACCTCGCGGGCACGGACGAGCAGTGAGCGGCGCCGACCCGATCCACCACCTCGCCGAGTCTGCCCACTGGGAGGCGGCGCTCCGGTCGGGCCGCTACAGCCGCTCGACACTGGGGCGATCGCTCGAGGACGAGGGGTTCATCCACTGCTCCACGGCTGCCCAGGTGAGCGGCGTGCTCGGCCGCTACTACTCCGGGTATGCCGGTGACCTCCTCCTCCTGACGATCGACCCCGATCGGATCGATGTCCCGATGCATTGGGACGTCGCGAACCCCACCACGGGAGAGGCGTTTCCGCACGTCTATGGTCCCCTGAGCACCTCCGCCGTCGTCGGGACGCGGCTCCTCACGCCACCACACGCGGCACGGCCGGAGAGCCACGTGCTGCGCGCCGATGGTCTCGAGCTCGAGGTGCTCACGACCGGCGCGGCCCTTCGTCGGCTACGGGTGGCGGACGTGAACCAACCGGTCGGTTGGATCAACATCGCGCTCGGTCACGCAGATCCGATGACCTACCGATTCGAGGGTGGCTACCTCGGCGCGGTCGTCGGACGGGTGGCGAACCGGCTTGCGGGCGGCCGGTTCCCCCTCGACGGGCGAGTCGTCCAGGTGCCGACCAACGAGGGCTCGAACACCCTGCATGGGGGATACGAGGGGTTCGACCGTGCCACCTGGTCGGTCGAGCACGCCGACGACTCACGACTGCGCCTGGCCCTGATCAGTCCTGACGGTGACGACGGCTTCCCGGGGCGGGTCGACCTCACCGTGACGTATGACGTGTCGCCCGGCGAGGTACGCATCGACTACACCGCCAGCGCCGACGCACCGACCCCGTTCAACGTCACGAACCACACCTACCTCAACCTCGACGGTGAGGGCAGCGGCCCGATCGACGACCACCTCCTGCAGGTGCACGCCTCGGCGTTCACCCCCGGCGGCCCCGACCTGCTGCCCACCGGTGAGGTACGCCCGGTCGACGACACGCCCTTCGACCTGCGAGCACCGCGCCGCCTCGGCGACGTGCTTGCCCGAGATGACGAGCAGCTTCGCCGGGGCCAGGGACTGGACCACAACTTCGTCCTCGACAGCGCCCCCGGCGGGAGCGACGGTCTCCACCTCGCGGCCAGGCTGGAGGGTGCTGGCGGCAGGGTGCTCGAGGTGCTCACCGACCAGCCGGGGCTGCAGGTCTACACCGGCGCGCACTTCGACCACACGGCGACCGGCCCGTCGGGGAGCACCTACGGCCCACGTGCGGGTATCGCGCTCGAGACCCAGGGGTTTCCCGACGCCCCGAACCACGACGAGTTCCCTGACACGATCCTGCGACCCGGCATCCCGTTCCGCTCCACCACCACCTGGCGGATCAGCGGCTGAGCGCACGGGGTCGGGGATTCCCGGCGAACCCTCAGGTCATCGGGGGCCGGTGTCCGTCCCTACGGCCCTCCGCTCCCACAGCGGTCCATTCCCAACAGCGGTCCATTCCCGCAGCGGTCCGTGCAA
This sequence comes from Ornithinibacter sp., assembly GCA_039927035.1. Classification (GTDB taxonomy): domain Bacteria; phylum Actinomycetota; class Actinomycetes; order Actinomycetales; family Dermatophilaceae; genus Fodinibacter. The sequence continues at coordinate 18,677 of JBDSVV010000260.1, forward strand.
CCGTGGCTGCATCTCGACGCTTCCGGACGCGAGGCACCTTCGCGATCAACCGTCAAAGACCGACCAGCAGATCTCGTTGCGCCGCCGCTGGTCCTCGAGCACGAGGTCCCGGATCGCCGCTGGCAGCCGGGTGCGCTGCCACGCGCACTCGCGGCGCCCGGCCGCTTCCCCCTCTTCGATCGGCGCGGCGGCCTGCACGGCCTTGATCGCATAGGCCGCACCCCCGAGGTCGTGCTCCGCCACGTGCGCGACGCACGCGGCCTGTCCGGCGGAGTAGGCCGCGAACCGGGGCGCTCCGGCGTGCGGTCGCGCCGCGCCCATCGCATGGCCACCGGCAGCCCGCGACTGCATCATCGTGACCTCGCCTCGAGCCCAGGCCCGGGCGTGAGCGATGGCGTCGCGCGGTCGGGTGTCCTCCGGCTCCCCTGATTCGAAAAGGTGCAGCACGTGCTCCGCGCACGATGCGGCCCACAGGGCGAGGAGACGGTGGTCCTCATCGGTGAGCGTGCCGCCACGGCGAATCGTCACCAGCCGGGGATCGCGCACCTTCGGCAGGATCACTGCCGTGCCGTCAGCACGCGAGTTCCTCCAGGCGCGCCCGCTGACGTCCCGCCGGGTCGAAGTTCGAGGGCTCGAGCCACGCGTCGAGGCGGGCCCGCACGGGGGGCCACTCACTGTCGAGCACGGAGAACCAGGCGGTGTCACGGCTGCGTCCCTTCGTCACCACGGCCTGACGAAACACTCCTTCGAAGGTGTAACCAAGACGCTCCGCCGCAGCACGCGACGGTGCGTTGAGCGCATCGCACTTCCACTCCAGGCGGCGGTAGCCCAGGTCGTCGAACACGTGACCCATCAGTAGTCGCTGGGCCTGCGTCGACGCCTTGGTGCGCTGCAATGGCGTGCCGAGGCAGATCCCGCCGATCTCGATCACGCCGTTGCCCGGGTCGATGCGCATCAGGCTCAGGAAGCCGGCCGCCACCCCGTCGACGAGCACGGAATACGACACCGACGACTCGTCTGCGACCACTCCTGCAACCAGTCGCTCGGTCGCGGCGAGGTCACCGGGCCGCACCCACGGCAGGTAGGTCCAGTGCCCGTCGTCGGTGCCTTCGTATGCCGTCCACAACGCCTCCGCGTGGGCCGGGGCGAGGGGCTCGAGCACGCCCGTGCGACCGGTCAGCACGCTTCCCGGGGGCCACCGCCTCGGGGTCCAGCCCACGACCGGCGGGCCGACGGACGTGTCGGGACCGATCACGGTGCAAGCGCGCCCGCGGGGAGGTCGAACCAGCGCAGGTGCTCGAAGTCCGCGGACAGCTCGGCCCGCTCCCCCGTGAGGTCCGGCGGCGTGGCCGCAGCAAGGATCGCCGCGCCGTCGCGCAGGTGATCGGCGAGCAGGTCCTCGCTCCCGACGGCTTGCGAGTGCGGCATCGTGATGGTGCCGTCCGCGGCATACCCGATGTCCCGCAGTCGGATCGGCGGCTCCACGACACCATCACGGTGCCGCCAAAGACCGGTCATCGGCTCGAAGACGTAGTCGCCCATGAGCCGCCAGCCATCGCGGGCCACGAGACGCACGGCCTCGATGACGTAGTCGGCGACGGTGTCGGAGATGAAGTAGTTGAAGTTGACCCGCACCCAGCCGGGCTTGATCCCCTCGCAGCCACCGGTGATCTCGCGCTCGAACTCGTGGCTGCGCTCGATGTCGATGCCGAGCAGCCGGTGACCGTAGGGGCCGGCACACGAGCAGCCGCCGCGGGACTGGATTCCGAAGAGGTCGTTGAGCACGGCGACGACGTAGTTGTGGTGGAGATAGCTGCCGGACGGTGCCCGCACGACGAACGACACGATGGACAGCCGGGGCGCGTCGAGGTTGCCGAGGATCTCGATGCTCCGCTCCTCGCGCCAGGACTTCACGGCTCGGGAGAGGAAGCGCTCCTCGCACGCTCGGATCGTCGCCACCCCGACGGCCTCCTTGAGTTGGAAGACCAATCCCGCCCGGACCGACTCGATGATCGCGGGGGTGCCGCCCTCCTCCCGGTGCTCGGGATCGGGTAGGTAGGCGTGTCCCTCGGGGTTGACGTAGGCGACCGTGCCACCGCCCGGCACGACCGGCACCCGGTTGGTGAAGAGCTCGCGGCGGGCGATGAGCACCCCGGGGGTGGACGGGCCGCCGATGAACTTGTGCGGCGAGAGCACGATCGCGTCCTTGTATGCCGTGGGGTCACCCCCCGCGGGCGCATTCATCTCTATGTCGACGTAGGGACCCGCGGCGGCAAAGTCCCAGAAGGCGAGCGCGCCGTGGGCATGGAGCAGCGAGGAGATGCCCGACGTGTCGGAGACGATCCCCGTGACGTTGGATGCCGCGCTGAACGAGCCGATCTTCAGCGGCCGCTCCGCGAACTCCTCGAGCCGACCGCGCAGGTCCTCCAGGCAGACCCCGCCGTCGGCGTCCTGGCGGATCGACACGACGTCGGCGATCGACTCGCGCCACGGGATCTCGTTGGAATGGTGCTCGTAGGGCCCGATGAAGACGACCGGGCGCTGGTCGACCGGGATCTGGTCAGTGAGGTGCCAGCGGTCCTCGAGCGTGGAGGGCACCCTCAGCCCGAGCACCCCGATGAGCTTGTCGACCGCGCCGGTGCACCCCGAACCCGCGAACACCACGACCGTGTCGTCGTCACCGTGCACCGCTTCGCGGATGATCTGGCGGGCGTCCTCGCGCAGGCGGGTGGTCTGCAGGCCGGTGCCACTGCTCTCGGTGTGGGTGTTGGCATAGCTGGGCAGCACCTCTGCACGGATGAAGTCCTCGATGAAGCCGAGTGCCCGGCCGGATGCCGTGTAGTCGGCATACGTCACCCGGCGCGGCCCGTAGGGCGTCTGCATGACGTGGTCCTCACCGATCACCGAGTCGCGGATGTGCGCGAGCAGGGCCGACCGGTCGGGCGGAACGGGCTGGTGGGCGGTCATGGCCCAAGGGTCCCACGCGACGGTCGTGCCGCGCCACGACGACCGACGGCCGCAGGGTTCGACAGCGAGGACGCAGATTTGCACTGCAGTGCACCCACTTCTACCGTGGTGCCGTGACCCCACCGACCACTGCCGGCCCGCTCCGGAGCCGCAAGCGCGCTGCGACGCGGCTCGCCCTGTGCGATGCGGCCTTCGCGGTGGTGCGCGATGCCGGGCTCGACGGCCTCACCGCGGAGGCCGTCGCCGAGCGCGCAGGGGTTTCCCGGCGCACGTTCTTCAACCACTTCCCCTCCGTCGACTCGGTGCTGACGACCAGCCTGGACGACTTCTTCGCATCGGTCGGCGAGCGCCTGGTGTCCCGACCGGCGGAGGAACCGGTGCTCGACAGCATCCGTGCGGTCGTCACCGAGCCGGGCGAGGAACAACTCGTCTCCCGGATCGCGGTCCTTGCCTCCGCCGGCGAGGCATCCCCCCAGGCCCGCGGACTGATCCTCGTCCACCTGCACGGCTGGATCGACTGGCTCGAGGGGTGGCTGCGCAGCCGCCTCGGGCCCGAGCCGTCGGACCTGGTCGTCGCGACCCTCGCCTCTGGGCTCGTGGGGGTCACCGAGGCCGCCTGGCGGGTCTGGTGGCGCGATCGAGTCGAGGGTGACGACACCGGCCTGGGTGCCGAGGCGAGCCACTCCCTCGCAACAGCGTTCAACGAGGCCATCGACCTCCTCCGGGACGGCTTGGACCCCGAGCACCTCGCCGCCCAGGCCCACCGTCCCGCACCTGACGCCTGACGCCCGACGCCCGACGCTCCCACCTGACCCGGAAGGTCCCCATGTCCTCCCTCCTCCACCGCCTCGGCCGCTGGTGCGCCACGCACGCCTGGCGCGTCATCGGCCTGTGGCTCGTGCTGCTCACGACCGTGGGGGCCCTTGCCGCCACCGTCGGCCAACCGCTCACCGACAAGGTGTCGATCCCGGGCGCGAACTTCCAGAAGGTGCTCAGCCAGCTCGGGGAGACCGTGCCCGAGGCCGCCGGCGGAGTCGGCACTATCGTGCTCCAGAGCCGCGACGGTGCCTTCACCGACGCCCAACGGGGCGCGATCGAGCAGACCTTCACGGCGTGGGAGGCCGTGCCGCACGTGGCGCGCGTCAACGACCCCTTCGCGGCCCAGGCGCAACTCGACTCCACCGAGGCCAGGCTCGCCGACGGCGCCGCCCGGGTCGAGCAGGGACAGCAGAGGCTCGACGACGGGAACGCCCAGCTCGCCGCGGCACGGGGCCAGCTGCAGGGCGGGAAAGCGCTGCTCGCGCAGCTGGAGGCAGCCAACCCTGACGACGCGTCCATCGCGCCGTTGAGGTCCCGGCTCGAGGCAGGACGCACCCAGCTCGAGGAGGGCGTGGCCCGGGCCGCGACGGGCGCATCAGACCTTGCCGCTGCCCGCCAGCAGCTCGAGGACGGGCGCACCGTCGCGAGCGCCACCGAGGGCACCCGCCTGGTCAGCGAGGACGGCCGGTATGCCGTGGTACAGGTGCAGTTCGACGGCGACGCCCAGTCGGTGCCCGTCGAGGACCGGGCCAGGATCCCCTCGACCGGGGACCCCATCCTGGCGGCCGCCGGTGTGACCGCCTCGTACGGCGTGGAGATCACCCAGAACACCTCACTCGTGGGCCCGGGTGAGGTGCTGGGGCTCAGTGTCGCGGTGCTCGTGCTCATCGGCGTCCTCGGCACGCTGGTGGCCGCTGGCCTACCACTGCTCGTCGCACTGCTCGGGGTCGGCGTCGGGCTCGGTGGCGCGATCGCACTCACGGCGTTCGTCGACCTCAACTCGACCACCCCGGCGCTCGCGCTCATGCTCGGACTCGCCGTCGGCATCGACTACGCCCTCTTCATCGTGAACCGACACCGCTCCCAGCTGTTGCGCGGCGACGGCGTGGTCGACTCGATCGGCCGCGCCGTCGCCACGGCGGGCAGCGCGGTCGTCTTCGCGGGAGCGACGGTGGTGATCGCGCTCGCAGCGCTCGTGCTCTCTGGCATCCCGATCCTCGCCCAGATGGGTGTCGTGGCGGCCGCGACCGTGGCGATCACGGTGGTCGTGGCGATCACGGTGAGCCCAGCGGTCCTTCGCCTCTTGGGCAACCGGGTGCTGTCCCGACGGGCCTGGCGCGCGGCCGGATACGACGAGCCCGGCGACGCCACCGGCCGCCCCGCCGGCGCTGGCGCGCACGAGGAGGAGCACGGCGGGTGGTACGTCCGGATCGTCACCGCCAAGCCTTGGCTCAGCGTGCTCGGCGTCATCGCCCTGCTCGGGGTCCTCGCGCTTCCGGCGACCCAGCTCCAGCTCGGCCTGCCCGACGGCGGCAGCGAGCCGGCCGGGTCAAGTGCCAACACGGCATACACGACGATCGCCACGGAGTTCGGCCCAGGTGTGAACGGGCCGATCATCGCCTTGGCGACCCTGCCCGGCACCGACACCCCACGCACCGATGCCGACGTCCTGCACGAGCAGGCGCGCTTCGCCAGTGCGCTCGCCGAGGTCGACACTGTCAGCAGCGTGCTGCCCTTCGGGGTGAGCAAGGGCAAGGACACCCTCGCCTTCCAGATCGTGCCGACCACCGG
>JBDSVV010000261.1:0-9216 GCA_039927035.1 Ornithinibacter sp.
TTCGCGCCCGCGACCACCTCGCCGACGAGCTCGGTCGAGGCGAGGTCGAGCACACCGGTCTGCTCACCGGTCGCCGGGTTGAACACCGAGCTGGTGCGCTCGGCGGTGCCGTGCCACGGCTGTCCGCCGATGAGGTGGGTGATTCGGGTGGGGGTGCTCATCGGGACTCCTCGACGTCTGCGATTAAATGTTCTGACATACTAACATGCACGCGCCGCCATCGCCGAGGACGTTCGTCGTCGACGGAATGGCCCACCTCGAAAGGTACTCGTCGACGCAGGCCTCCAGAGCCCCCGTGGTGGAGTTGTCGGCTCACTCGCGGGCGGCCAAGGAGACCGCCACAGGCTGCCTCGTCGTGAGCGACTCCATCCCGGCCTCACAGACGACCGTCGCGGCATACCCGTCCCACGCGGTGGGCCCCACGACCACACCACGACGGGTCGCGTCGACCCAGGCCTGCAGCTCCAGGTCGTAGGCCCGCTCGAACCGTGCCCTGAAGTCGGCGGGAACCATCCCGCCCCAGACACCGTCGCCGTCCCCGGCCGAGGACGCTGCGGTCGTGTAGAGGTCACCCCACGGTCGGCCGACGACCGCCGTGCCGGTCTCGCACACCGCCTCGCACCGCACCTCGTAGCCGACCTGGTTGTTCACGAACACCTCGTTGGTGACGATCGCACCACCCGCCATCCGGAAGAAGGACACCTGGGGGTCGATGACCCCTTCCGCAGCGACCGACGTCGGCGCCGGCGCGTAGAGGGTGACCTCGGTGATCTCCTCACCGAAGAGGAAGCGGGCGACGTCGACCTCGTGGACGAGGCTGTCGCGCACGATCATCTCGGAGCGGAAGGAGTGGGGCACGTCCTTGTTCCGGTGGGTGTTGTGCAGCAACAGGAGGCGCCCGAGCCGACCCGAGTCCAGGAGCGCCTTGAGGCGGGCGTACTCGGGGTCGAAGCGGCGCATGAACCCGACCTGCACGAGGGGCGTGCCACCCTCCTGCTCGGCCCGCACGATCCGCAGCGAGGACTCGCCGTCCATCGTCAGGGGCTTCTCGCACAGGACGTGCTTCCCCGCCGCCAGGCACCCGAGCACCTGCTCCTCGTGCACGAAGCCGGGAGAGGCGATGACCACGGCGTCGACGACGTCATCGGCCACCAGGTCGAGCGGGTCGGGCACCGACCGCACCCCGTCGAACAACTCCGCGAGGGCCCCGGCCCTGGCGGTGTCCGGATCGGACACCGCCACGAGCCGGGCACCTGAGGTGCGGTGCGCGATGCGGTCGGCATGGTCGGCGCCCATCAGGCCGACCCCGATGATCCCGACGCGCACGTCCCTCTCGGTCACTCCCCGTCCTTCGCGCCGGTCTCCGCCCCGGCTCCCCGATCACCATCGAAGACCCCACCGGGGGGCACGTCACGCGGCTCGGCCGTCTTGCCGGGATCGACTCCCGCGAGCTCGTGGCTGAGCTCGTCGAGCTCCTGGCCGCCTGCCATCTCCCCGGTGAGCTGCTCCAGGGTGAGCTCATCACGGTGCGCGTCCAGGACGACCCGCCCGAGCTTGAGGATGACGAAGTGGTTGCCCACGAGGAAGGCGTGGTGCGGGTTGTGGGTGATGAAGATGACGCCCAGGCCGGCATCCCGGGCCTTGATGATGTACTTCAGCACCACACCGGACTGCTTCACCCCGAGCGCAGCCGTCGGCTCGTCGAGGATGATGACCTTGGCGCCGAAGTAGATGGCGCGGGCGATGGCGATCACCTGGCGTTGACCGCCGGACAGGCTGCCCACCGGCCGGTCGAGGTCGGGGATGACGATGCCCATCTTCGTGAGCTCCTCCCCACAGACCTGTTTCATCTCCTCGACGTCCAGGAAGAGGCCCTTGCGCACCTCGTTGCCCAGGAAGAAGTTTCGCCAGACCGCCATGAGCGGTGCGAGCGCCAGATCCTGGTAGACGGTGGCGATGCCCAGCGACTGTGCGATGCGCGGGCTGTTGAACCGGCGAACGATGCCGTTGAGCTTCATCGAGCCCTCGGTGTAGTCGTGCAGGCCAGAGATGATCTTGATGAGCGTGGACTTGCCGGCTCCGTTGTCGCCCAGCACGCAGGTGACCTCGCCCTGTCTGACGCTGATGTTCACCCCGCGCAGCGCGTGCACGTTGCCGTAGCTCTTGCCACAGTCCTCGAGCTCGAGCACCGGCTTGTCGCTGCGCTGCACCTGCGTCTCCTCGAGAGCGCTCATCGTCCCTCCGCCTTTCGCTTGACGTACATGTTGACAAGCACCGAGGCGATGAGCATCACGCCGAGGAAGGTCTTGAACCAGTCGACGTTCCAGCCCGCGTAGGTGATGCCGAGCTGGGTCATCCCGAAGATCAGGGCTCCGACGGCGGCACCGACCACCGATCCGTAGCCACCGGTGAGGAGGCAGCCGCCGATGACGGCCGCGATGATGTAGATGAACTCGTTGCCGACGCCCTGACCGGACTGCACGTTGTTGTACTCGAAGAGCAGGTGCATGCCGAGCAGCCAGGCGCCGAAACCGACGCCCATGAACAGCGCGATCTTGGTGATCACGACGGGCACACCCACGGCCCGGGCGGCCGCCGAGTCGCCGCCGACCGCGAAGATCCAGTTGCCGTAGCGCGTGCGCAGCAGCAGCAGTGACGCGACGATCGTCAGCAGGATCCAGTAGACGACCGGGATCTTCACCTCGATCGGGCCCAGCTTGAAGCCCGAGGCGAACACCGCGTGCGCGCTGGCGTAGCCGTCGAGGTCGTTGATCGAGTTGGAGGAGACCCCTCCGGCGATGATCCGGGTCATCGCGAGGTTGACGCCCTGGAGCACGAAGAAGGTGCCCAGGGTCACCAGGAAGCTCGGCAGCCCGGTCACATGCAGCAGCCAGCCGTTGAAGGCCCCGATCGCGAGGGAGAGGGCGAGGGCCGCGAAGACGCCGACCCAGACGTTGAGGCTGAAGTACCACGCCGTGTGCGCGGCCATCAGCCCCGAGGTCGTCACGGCCACACCCGCCGACAGGTCGAACTCGCCGCCGATCATCAGCAAGGCCACGACGACGGCCATGATGCCGATGGTCGAGGAGCCGTAGAGGACGGTGCCGATGTTCCCGACGCTGCGGAACGGCGGAGCGACGACGAGGAACAGGGCCGCGATGGCGAGCGCCCCGATGAGGGCACCCACCTCGGGGCGCGCCAGGATCGTGGACGCCGCAGAGCGAGTGCCCACCCGGTCGTCGGCGGGTGTGGTCGTGACCGATGACATCTCAGGTCACCGGGTCCCGTTGGCCGCGAACTCCGACACCTTGTCGACGTTCGAGCTGTCGATGAACGCCGGACCGGTCGCGACGTTGGTACCGCCACCGATGGTGTTGCCGTTGGTCTTGAAGAGCCACAGGGCGTCGACCGCGAGGTAGCCCTGGAGGTAGGGCTGCTGGTCGATCGCGAAGCCGACCTTGCCGTCCTTGATAGCGGTCACGAGCTCCTTGTTGGTGTCGAACGTGCCGATCTTCGCCGAGCTGCCGGCTCCGTTGACCGACTTGACCGCGTCGAGCGCGAACGGGGCGCCCAGGGCGAGCACGAAGTCGATGCTCTTGTCCTCGGTCAGCTTCGCCTGGATCGACGTGGTCACCGCGGAGTCGTCACGACCGTTGACGTACAGCCGCTGGACCTTCGCCCCGGCCGCACCCGCGGTGACGCCGTCGCAACGGTCCTCGAGCTGCTGCTGTCCCTGCTCCTGGATGACGCAGAGGATGTTCTTGCCGCCCTCGTCGACGATCTTCTTCCCGGCGCCCATGCCGGCATCCTTCTCGCCCTGGCCGAAGTAGCCGAGGGCGCCGAGGCTGATGGCGTCGTTGCTGCCGGCGTTGAACATCGTCACCGGGATGCCGGCCGCGACGGCTGCCTTGATCGAGGCCCCCAGGGCGCCGGTGTTGGGGTCGGTGACAGCGATGCCGTCGACCTTGCTGTCGATGGCGGCCTGGATGAGCTGGGCCTGCTTGGTCGCGTCGGGGTCGTTGGAGTACTGGAAGTCGACGTTGTCCTTGGCGGCGGCGGCCTCGGCACCCTTGCGGATGATGTCCCAGAAGGTGTCGCCGGGGGCCTGGTGGGTGATCATCGCGATGGTGATCTTCGGGGTGTCGGCCTGACCGGCGTTGGATGCGGCCTTGGTGGTCTCCTGCTTCCCCCCGGAGGAGGAGCAGGCGACGAGCGAGAGCGCAGCGGCGATGGAGATCGCCGTCACGGCAAGGGGCTTCTTGCGAATCATGTGGTTCTGCCTTTCGAAAATCACCGCTTCGACGAGGCGGTGTCCTGTGGGTGGTGAGGTGCTTCCTGGTGCTGCTGTCCAGTGCTCGGACGCTTGGTCACGCCCGTGATCGGGATGCCGGTCAGCCCTCCTTCGCGTGCCGTCGCCGGGACCGCGTCGCGGTGGTGGCCGTCGGGGCGATGAGGGGTCTTTGGGTGGCCTTGAATCGCGAGTAGGTCTCGCGGGCCGCGGAGGTGGAGGCCAGCTCGCTGACCTCGCTCACCGGCACGTCCCACCAGCTCTCGCTGTCGGGGGCGAACACCAGCGGGTCGGTCTCGACGTGGATGACGACGGGCCCGCCGTCCTGTGGCCGGGCGCGGGCCTCGCGGATGGCCTCCTCGAGCTCGGGGCGCGAGGCCACCTCGATGACGTGGCAGCCCAGGCTTCTTGCGTTGGCGGCGAGGTCGACCGGCACCACGTCGCCGTCGAGGCGGTGGGAGGTCTCACCCCGCATCCGATAGCTCGTGCCGAACCGCTGCGAGCCCAGGCTCTGCGAGAGGGACCCGATGGAGTGGAACCCGTGGTTCTGCACCAGCACGACCACGACCTTGACCCGCTCCTGCACGGCGGTCACGAGCTCGCTGGGCATCATCAGGTAGCCGCCGTCACCCACCATCGCAAACACCTCGCGGCTCGGGTCGGCGAGCTTGATGCCGATCGAGGCGGGCACCTCGTAACCCATGCAGGAGTAGCCGTACTCCACGTGGTAAGCCTTGCGATCCCGCACCCGCCACAGCTTGTGGAGGTCCCCCGGCATCGACCCGGCGGCGCAGAGCACGACGTCGCGCGGGTCGGTGTGCTCGTTCACGACGCCGAGCACCTCACCCTGCGTCAGCAGCCCCGGCGCGAGCTTTCTCGTGACCGATCGCGGCGGGTCGTAGGCCGCGGCGACCACGGAGTCCCACGACTTCCACAGCTTGCCCTGGCGTCCGCGGTAGGACGACCGGACCGACCACCCGTCGAGAGCAACCGTGAGGGCCGTCAAGGCCTCGCGCGCATCCGCGACGACCGACAGGCCACCGTGCTTCCCGGCATCCAAGCCAGCCACGTTGATGTTGACGAATCGGACCCCACTGTCCTGGAAGGCGGTCCGAGAGGCGGTGGTGAAGTCGCTGAATCGGGTGCCGATGCCGATGACCACGTCTGCCTCTCGCGCGAGCTCGTTCGCGGCCGTCGTGCCGGTTGAGCCCACGGCCCCCATCTGCTGCGGGTGGCCGTGCAGGAGGGAGCCCTTGCCCGCCTGTGTCTCCCCCACCGGGATGCCGGTCGCCTCACAGAACACCCATAGGGCCTCTTCCGCACCGGAGTAGTGAACCCCACCTCCCGCAACCGCGAGTGGCCGCTTCGCCGTGCGGATGATCTCTGCCGCCACGGCGATCCGGGAGGCCTCCGGCAGCGGCCTCGCCACGTGCCACGTGCGCTCGGCGAACAGCTCCCGTGGCCAGTCGAAGGCCTCGGCCTGCACGTCCTGGGGCAGCGAGATCGTCACGGCGCCGGTCTCCACCGGGTCGGTCAGCACCCGCATCGCCGCGAGCAGCGCCGAGGGCAGTTGCTCGGGGCGGGTCACCTCGTCGAAGAACCTCGACAGCGGGCGGAACGCGTCGTTGACCGTGACGTCACCGGCATGCGGAAGCTCGAGCTCCTGGAGCACCGGGGCGGACACGCGGGTGGCGAAGGTGCCCGATGGGAGCAGCAGCACGGGGAGTCGGTTGATGGTCGCGAGCGCGGCCCCGGTGAGCATGTTGGTGGAGCCGGGCCCGACGGATGCCGTGCACACCCACGTCTGGAGCCGGTCCACCTGCTTCGCATAGGCGACCGCGGTGTGCACCATGGCCTGCTCGTTGCGCGCCAGGACGTAGGGCAGCCCCGGCACCTCACCGGCATCCGTGGCACGGACCTCCTCCTGGAGGAGTGCCTGCCCGATGCCGGCCACGTTGCCGTGCCCGAAGATGCCGAAGCACCCGGCGAAGAGACGCTGGCCCTGCCCGTCGCGTTCGCTCCACTGGTTGGCCAGGAAGCGCACGGTGGCCTGCGCGACCGTCAGTCGCACGGTGCCGGAGGAGGTGCTCATGTGGTGCGTCCTCGCAGGGGAAGTCGTGGGTCGATGGGCTGGTCGGCCCAGGTACCGCGAACCGCGGCGTGGGCGGGGTCATCGCAGATGCGCCAGGCCCGTTCGGGCCCGGGGCCCGCCATGACGTTGAGGTAGTAGAGGTCAGCATCCGGGGCGGCCATCGCGGGCCCGTGCCACCCGTGGGGGACGAGGACCACGTCACCGGTGCGCACCTCGGCGAGGATGTCGATGGGGCGAGCGTCGGTGCCGTAGACCCGCTGGTAGCCCACAGCGTCGGACCCGTGCTCGTCGGTCGAGCGGGTCTGGAACCAGTAGATCTCCTCGAGCTCGGACTCCACCCCGGCGCGCTCCTCGTCGTGCTTGTGCGGGGGCCAGGAGCTCCAGTTGCCGGCCGGAGTGATGACCTCGCACGCGATGATCCGCTGGGCGTCCAGCACGCCCGGCACCCCGAAGTTGCGCACCTCGCGCGACGCGGTGCCCGCGCCCCGCAGCTCGACCGGGACGTCCTCCGCGGCCAGGTGGACGGGTCGGCGGCCGCTCGGCGCCTCGACGCGGGCCAGGCACACCGCCACCCGTGCGGTCACGGCGCCAGAACCGACGAGCCGCAGGCTGCAGCCGATCGGGACGTGGAGCACGTCGGTGGGGCCTGCGAAGACATCAGGGCGCCCGGCCAGCTCGAAGACCTCGACCCGGTCGCCGTCGAAGACCTCGACCCCCAGTCCTCCCGAGAGCGGCACCACGACGGCCTCGTCATCGGTCAGTGCGAGGTCGAGTGAGGCCCCGGGGGCGAGGGTCGCCGTGCGCAGGCCGGTGTGCGCCCACCCGTCCAGCCGCTCGTCGATGACGCAGTCCCACTCCCCCTCGGCGCGGGTGCCTGCGAGATGGCACCACGTCGCGTTGTCACGTCCCAGGCTCATCGCGCGCCTCCTCCGATCGCCATCAGGTCATGCCTGCGTGCTGGGAATCTCGGACATGGCGACAAGACGCTGCTCCGCCCGCGAGAGCTCGCAGGCCTCGGCGATGCGGAACGCCTCGAGGGCGTCGCGCACGGTGCACGGACTGGCACTGCGCCCGGCTGCGACCTCGAGGAAGGCGGTGAGTTCGGCGACGTAGGCGAGGCGGAACCTTTCCATGAAGGACCAGTGCGGCGGGCCCAGGGGGAACTCGACGCCGGGCTCGACCGAACGCAGGGCGAGGGAGTCATCGAGCCCGACGACGATCGCGCCGTGCTCGCCCATCACCTCCATCCGCACGTCGTGGCCGCCGCCGGAGTAGCGCGTCGACGTCGCGGTCACGAGGGTGCCGTCGTCCATGGTGAGGATCGCCGCAGCCGTGTCCACGTCACCTGCCTCGGTGAAGAAGGGCGCCCCCCTGTTCGCGCCGGTGGCGTAGACCGTCGCGACCTCACGGCCCGTGACGAACCGGACGATGTCGAAGTCGTGGACCGAGCAGTCCCGGAAGAGGCCGCCGCTGCTTGCGATGTATTCGGGGGGCGGCGGAGCCTGGTCGTGGGTCGACGCGCGGACCGCGTGGATCATGCCGAGCTCGCCGGAGACCACGGCTGCGCGCGCGCGCCGGTAGCCCACGTCGAAGCGCCGTTGGAAGCCGACGTGGACGGGAACGTCCGTCGACTCGGACAACACTGTCAGCTCGAGGGTCTCGGCCAGGGTGGCCGCGACCGGCTTCTCGCAGAAGGTCGGGATGCCGGCCGCGAGCCCGGCGCGAAGCAGCGGGGCGTGGCCCGGTGTGGCCGCGGTGATGACGAAGCCGTCAATGCCGCAGGCGAGGAGGGTCTCGACGTCGGGAACGGCGCGCAGCCCGAGGTCGGCGGCCACCATCTCGGCCAGGTCGACGTCCGCGTCGGTGAGGACGACCTCGTCCACGGCTCCGAGCCGGTTCAGGGTCGCTGCATGGAAGGCTCCGATGCGCCCCACTCCCGCCAAGCCGATCCGCATCTGCACTCCTTCGTGTGACGCACCACAGCCATCGGGGTGCCGATCCGTTGCGTCCGTCAACTCTCACCGCAATCTGCATCGACTGTCAAGGGTTTGTCCTTACATTCTCATATCAACACCTCAGAAAGATCGCCTGTCTTGACCCCGCAGATGCCCTACAGTTCCCCTCGTGGGTGCGCAGATCGTCAACGTCGCGATCGACCGCGACTCCCCCGTGCCCCTCTACCACCAGCTCGCGGAGCAGCTGAGCGCCGCGATCTCCGACGGCCGCCTGCAGCCGGGCGACGCCTTCGAGAACGAGCTCGCCCTGACCGAGCGGCTCGGGCTCTCGCGGCCCACCGTGCGCCGCGCGATCCAGGAGATGGTCGACCAGGGCCTTCTCGTGCGCCGACGAGGGCTGGGAACCCGGGTCGCGAACCGCAAGGTGCACCGGCGCGCCGAGCTGACGAGCCTCTTCGATGACCTGCGCCGCGACGGGCGGCACCCCAACACCAGCATCCTCAGCCACGAGATCGTCACCGACGAGCGGGCCGCGGCGGCTCTCGACCTCGAGCCCGACGCCCCGATGCTCCTCGTCGTCCGGCTCCGCACCGCCGACGAGAGCCCCATCGCCTTCATGCACAACTGGCTGCCACCGGCCTACTCCGACATCACTCGCGCAGAGCTCGAGAAAGGTGGCCTGTATGCCGCGCTGCGGTCGCGCGGCGTGCGGCCCGTCGTCGCCCAACAGAACATCGGGGCTCGGATGCCGACAGCCGCCGAGCGCAAGAACCTCGGCATCCGCGGGCAGCAGCCCGTGCTGACGATGACCCGGATGGCTTTCGACGCCTCGGGCAACGCCGTGGAGTTCGGGGACCACTGCTACCGCGCGGAGGACTACT
>JBDSVV010000262.1:0-6451 GCA_039927035.1 Ornithinibacter sp.
CGCTCGAGGGCCGAACGGCCCGCGTGGTGACCTGCTCGACCCGAGCCGCCACGGGGGTCTATCCCGACCGCGGCGGCGCGCTCCTGGTAGAGACACTCCGGGCCTGGGGGTGTGAGGTGCCCGATGCGGCGGTCGTCGCTGACGGCCCCGACGTCGAAGCGGCGATCCGGGCGGCAATCGAGGCGGCCCCCGACCTCCTGCTCACCACCGGTGGCACCGGGCTGACGCCCAGCGACGGCACCCCGGAGGCCACCTTGCCCCTGCTGGACCGTGTCGTCCCGGGCATCGCCGAGGCGCTCCGGGCACAGGGGGTCGCGGCCGGCATCCCGACCGCCATGCTCTCTCGGGGGGTGTCCGGGCTCGCCGGGCGCACCCTCGTGGTCAACCTACCGGGGTCGTGCGGCGGGGTGAGGGACGGCCTCGCGGTGCTCGTCGACGTACTCCCGCACGCGTTGGCGCAGGTTCGAGGGAGCGACCACTGATGCGCCCGCGCTGGTGGCGGCTGCGCCGTGACGGAGGAGCCGGCGCCCCACCGGGGCCGTTGTGGTCCTGGCCGTTGCGCCTCGAGGGTGAGACGCCACGGGGGTTGGCTGTCGTGCTCCGCCCCCTCGTCGTCGAGGACGCACCGGTGTTCCATGCCGTCCGCCGCGCAAACGCGGCCTGGCTGGAGCCGTGGGACGCCACCTCGCCGGAACCCGACGCCCCGGCCCGGAGCTTCGCGGAGCTGATCGGACACTATGACGCGGATGGTCGCGCCGGGCGAGCCCTCCCGTTGGGCATCGAGGTCGACGGCCGGCTGGTCGGCCAGGTCTCGTTCGGGTCGATCGTGCTGGGTTCGTTCCGCTCGTGCTTCGTCGGCTACTGGGTGAGTCGGGCGCTCGCAGGCCAGTCCGTCGTGCCGACCGCGGTGGCCCTCGGCGGTGACCACCTGATCAGGACGGTCGACCTCCACCGGCTCGAGGTGAACATCCGACCGGAGAACACCGCGAGCCTCGCCGTTGTGCGAAAGCTGGGGTTCCGCAGCGAGGGGCTGCGACCGCACTACCTGCACATCGACGGCTCCTGGCGCGACCACCGGTCGTTCGCGTTGACGGCCGAGGACCTCGCCGGCCAGACCCTGATGGAACGCCTGACCCAGTCGTCACAACAGTCACTTCCGCGACACACCGGCGGGGGTCCGGCGCCGACTCACTGAACCCGCCTACGGTCGGACTCGTGCGGTCCCCGTCGAGCCTGATCTTCATCGTCCTCATCGGTGTCTGGGCTGCCTATTTCGTCCAGTACTGGATCCGCCGCAGGGACCACCTGGCCACGGCCCGGTCCGTCGACCAGTTCACCGAGGCGATGCGAGTCCTCGAGCGCCGCGACGTCACCCCGTATGCCGACCTGTCCGCGCCCGCCCGCCCGACGTACTCCGTGCACCCGGAGCGGTCCGCCAGAGCACAGGTGCTCGTCAAGCGTGCCGTTCCCGCCGAGCCCCCCCGACGTACCGAGGTGGCTGTGCCTGTGAACGCAGCACCGCTCGGGCGTGAGGGCGTCGCGACCCGAGCCGGGGCACCGACGGCACCGGGTCAGGGGAGGCCCCGACCGTCGGCGACGCGCGAGGAGCACGGCATCCGCCCGAGCCGGCTCGTGCGCGGACTGTTCCTCCTCGCCGCGCTCCTGGAACTCGTCGTCATCGTGCCCCTCGTGGCAGCCTCGATGGTCTCTGCGTGGGTGCTGCTGCCGGCGCTGCTCGCGCCTGTCTGGGCCGTGGCCTGGCTGCGCTCCGGGGTCCGGGCCGAGCAGGCCGCGGTGCGAGCGCGTCGTCGTCGCGGTGCCGAGCGCACCCACGAGCGCGCCGCCGTTCCCGCCCCGACCCGGGTGGTCCGCAGCACGCCGCAGCCCTCGTCCGAGGTGCCCGCCGCGCCCTCCGTCGCCGCGTCCACGGCCACCACGCCGACCGTCAGCGAGGCAACCACGGCAGGGTCGGACTCCAGTGCCGCAGCGTCCGCTGCCGACGCGCACCAGGCCCCAGAGAGCGTCGTGGCCCACACCGCAGCCCTCCCCGAGGGTTCCGTCGTCGCGGCGGCTTCCCAGGCATCGGGCGCGACGACCCACGAGGCCACGCCTCATCTGCCCGTTCCGCTCGTGGACGAGGACGACATCCCGCTCACCTGGGACCCGGTCCCGGTGCCTCGCCCGACCTACACGATGAAGGCGAAGGCCGAGCGTCCCGCTCCTGCACCCGCCGCCACGACGCCCAGGGCGGCGCCTGCCAAGCCGGCGGAAATGGCCGACGACACGGCATACGACGACCGCCGCGCGGTGGCCGGGGCCTGACGGCCTCTGCGGGGGCGAGCCTGAGGTCAGGAGTTGCCAGGTTCGAGCCGCTCGCGAGAGGCAGCCTCTGCCTGCTCCTCCACGGCATCCGCCTCGCCGCGGGCCTGTGCTTCCTCCTGGGGGTCCAGCAGGTCCTCGGCCGTCGTAGGTTCGGTGGGGGCCGGCTCCGGCTCGTCCGCTGAGTCGAGCAGGTGGTGTCCCACCGCGTTGAGCACGGCAACGGTGGGCACGGCGATGAGGCCACCGATGATCCCCGCCAGGATGAGGCCGGCCGCGATGGCGAAGATGACCGCCAGCGGGTGGATCTTCATCGCTCGTCCGATGAGGAGTGGCTGGAGGATGTGGCTCTCGAGCTGCTGCACGGCGACGACGACACCAAGCATGATCAGCGCCTGCACAGGTCCGAGGGCGACGAGCGCCAAGAGGATCGCCACACTGCCGGAGATCGCCGCACCGACGACGGGGATGAATGCGCCGAAGAAGACGAGCAGGGCGATGCCCGACGCGAACGGCACACCCAGGATGGCTGCGCCGGCGCCGATGCCGATGGCGTCGACCGCCGCCACGAGGAGCGTGGCCCGGGTGAAGGCCGACAACTGGCCCCAGGCGATCAGACCGGAGGAGTGCGCGCGCTCGCGGGCGGTGCGGGGGAAGAGGCGGACCACCCACCCCCAGATGACAGGGCCGTCCTTGAGGAAGAAGAAGAGGCTGAACAGGGCCAGGAAGAAGCCAGTGACCACGTGGGTGGCGGTGAGCCCGGCGGCGGTGGCCGTGTCGGTGAGGCTGCTCGAGCTGAGTCCCGCGCGGGCGCGGTCCAGGTAGTCCTGGATCTGGGCATCGGTGACACCGAAACTGGTGCGCAGCCAGGTCCGGACCTGGTCCAGGCCCTGGGTGGCCTTGGTCGTGATGTCGTCGAGCTGGCTGACGAGCTGGCTGCCGACGAAGGAGAGCAGGCCGCTGATCACGCCCAGCGTGCCGATGACGGTGATGAAGGCGGACAACCCAGGCGGCATCACCCGACCCAGACCGTGGTAGACCGGCTGGAGGAGGGCCGTGAGCAGCAGGCCCACGATGATCGGGATGACGAGCTCGGAGACGAAGGTCGTCCCCCACAGGACCACGAAGGCAGCGGCGGCGATCACCAGGCCGCGCCACGCCCACTCGCTGGCCGTGCGCACGCCGATCGGCACGGACCACGCCTCGTCCGCTGAGGTCGTCACGACCCCTGGCGTTCCCAGGATGACCCGGCGTGGAGCGGCCGGGCCCGATGTGCGGCGGGGGCTCCCACGCCAACTGAGTCGCATGGCGCGATGGTATGTCGTGCAGGCCGGCAGGCGCGCCCGTAGCGTCTCGTGGCCGGTTTCGGGAGCGGCCCGACCCGGTGTTATCGTTGCAACGCTTTTGGGGCTGTAGCGCAGTTGGTAGCGCGTCTCGTTCGCAATGAGAAGGTCCGGGGTTCGATTCCCCGCAGCTCCACCCAAGCGATGTCCGAGTGACGTCGCAAGCAGGGCGGGCTCCCGCGGGGTGCGCCCTGTTGCCCTCCCTCCCTCCCCGACGTCGTCTGTCAGGTTGCTGCGACACGCCGGCTCGGAGCGTGTCGACCAACGATCTGGCAGACGAAGTCGGGGAGATCGGGGAGACGTGGTCCACGGCGGCCTCGGGTGCCGCGGGCGCATCCGCTCTGCCAGAGTGGGGGAGTGCAGACCCCCGCGCCCGCCACCCCCGTGTTCTTCCTTGCCGGAGGAACGGGCATCTCCGCCGAGACCTTGGGCAACCTCATGCTGCAGCAGTTCCCGAGCGTTGCCTTCGCCCGCCGCAAGATCCCGTTCATCACCTCGGTCGACCTGGCCCGTGACGTTGTGAAGACGCTCGACGAGGCGATGACCGAGGGGGTCACGCCACTGGTCTTCTCCACGGTGTCCGACGAGTTGGTGCGCGCCGAGCTGCAGCGCACGAGGTGTGCCTTCGTCGACCTCTTCGGGTCGCACCTCGACACCGTGGAGCGAGTCCTTCACGTCAACGCCACGCACGGGGCGGGTGCGCTGCACGGCGTGGGCGACCTGCGCCGCTACGACCGGCGGATGAAGGCCATCGAGTTCGCGATGGAGCACGACGACGGGGCGAGCCTGCGCAACCTGGAGCAGGCCGACCTCATCCTCATCGCCCCCTCGCGCTGCGGCAAGACGCCCACCTCGATCTACCTTGCCCTCCAGCACGGGCTGAAGGTCGCGAACTACCCCCTCGTCGAGGAAGACTTCGCGACCTCGGACCTGCCGCGTCCCATCCGAGACCTCAAGGCCGTCGCCTTCGGCCTTCTCTCCACGGCCGCCCGGCTCAGCCAGGTCCGCACCGAGCGGCGTCCGGGCTCGGACTACGCGAGCCTCGCGCAGTGCAGCTACGAGCTGCGGCGCGCCGAGGCCCTCTACCGCACCCACCGGATCCCATCGATCAACTCTTCCTCGATGTCGGTCGAGGAGATGGCCGCCGTCATCATGCAGAGCAGCAGGCTCCCGTCCCAGACCTGAGGCCACGGCCTCCCCACCCCGCACCACCGAGCATCCGGCCCCACCGCCCAACGAGAGGAATGCCGTGACCAGCACCGAGGACCAGCCCGTGACGAGCAGCATCGCGTGGTTCGCCGACATCGGCCTGGGCGACGTCGAGTCGGTCGGCGGCAAGAACGCCTCGCTGGGCGAGATGGTCCAGCACCTGACCAAGGCGGGGGTTCAGGTGCCCAACGGCTTCGCGACGACCGCGCAGGCATACCGCACGTTCCTCTCCCACGAGGGTCTCGCCGACAGGATCAACGCGATGCTCGATGACCTCGACGTCGACGACACTCGCGAGCTGAGCAGGGTCGGTGCCGAGATCCGCGACGCGGTGGAACGCCAGCCGTTCCCGGCCGACCTCGAAGCCGACATCAGCGCGGCATACGACCGGCTCGTGGAGGAGGCTGGTGGTGAGGTGAGCTGGGCGGTGCGCTCGAGCGCGACGGCTGAGGACATGCCCGACGCCTCGTTCGCGGGGCAGCAGGAGACCTTCCTCAACATCAGCGGCATCGACAACATCCTCCTCGCGATCAAGCGGGTCTTCGCCTCGCTCTACAACGACCGCGCGATCTCCTACCGCGTGCATTCCAGCTATGACCACTCCTCGGTGGCCCTCTCGGCCGGCATCCAGCGGATGGTGCGCTCGGACGTCGGTGCGTCGGGGGTGATGTTCACCATCGACACCGAGTCCGGCTTCTCGGATGCCGTGTTCATCACCAGCAGCTACGGGCTCGGCGAGGCGGTTGTGCAGGGTGCGGTCAACCCCGATGAGTTCTACGTCTACAAGCCGGCGCTGCGGGCGGGGCGCCCCGCGATCCTCAACCGCGGGCTGGGCAGCAAGGCGACGAAGATGGTCTACACCGACGACTCGGACGTGGGGCGCTCCACCGCGTTCGTGCCCGTCGAGCAGGCTGAACGGGCGCGTCTCAGCCTCACGGACGCCGACGTCACCGAGCTCGCGCGGCACGCCCTCACGCTCGAAGAGCACTACGGCCGGCCGATGGACATCGAGTGGGGCAAGGACGGTGTGGACGGGGGGCTGTTCATCCTGCAGGCGCGCCCCGAGACGGTGAAGTCCCGCCAGAGCGGCTCGGTGCTGCGGCGCTACCGGATGGACGAGCGGGGCCCGGTCATCGTGGAGGGTCGGGCGATCGGCCAGAAGATCGGTGCCGGTCCGGTGCGGGTCCTCGACGCGGTCGAGAAGATGCACGAGTTCAAGCCCGGCGAGGTGCTCGTCGCCGACATGACCGACCCCGACTGGGAGCCGATCATGAAGCGCGCCAGTGCGATCGTCACCAACCGCGGCGGGCGCACCTGCCACGCGGCGATCATCGCCCGCGAGCTCGGCATCCCCGCCGTCGTCGGCACAGGTGACGCGTCACGGGTGCTCTCCGACGGGCAGGAGGTCACCGTCTCGTGCGCCGAGGGCGACACCGGGCTGGTCTACGAGGGCCTCCAGGCGTTCTCGGTCTCGGAGACCGCGCTCGACGACATGCCCGAGATCCCGGTGAAGATCATGATGAACGTGGGCACGCCCGACCAGGCGTTCGAGTTCTCGCACCTGCCGCACCACGGGGTGG
>JBDSVV010000263.1:0-7069 GCA_039927035.1 Ornithinibacter sp.
ACGGCCAACGCGCCGACCTCCAAGCCGTAACGGGGAGCGTCCGGGTCGTGGAGGAACACCTCGAGCACCGATCGCGTCGGTGCCGTCATCCGCAACTCCCCGGAGACCATGATCTTACTCTACCTAGGGTCAGGATCGGTGTCCATGGGTGAGACCCTGCGCCGACGCCTCCACCTGCGCGAAACATCCGCACGGGCCAGCGTCTGGTCCGACCCGTCTCCGCCAACCAGTGATGGTCAGATAGCGGAGCGCAGGATCTTCGCGATCTCCTGGTGCCCGAGACGATCTGCGTGCACGAGGGCAGTCACACCGTCGGCGTCACCAATCGAGGGGTCCGCGCCCGCGTCCAGCAGCACCGAGACGATCTCCAGGTGGCGCTCTCCCCCGCCGCCGAGGATCACCGCTTCCAGCAGTGCCGTCCACCCCAACCGGTTGACGTGGTTGACGTCGATGCCGGTGGACACGACCCGCCGCACGTAGTCGACGTGGCCGCGCTCGCTGGCCGGGATGACCGACACCCCGCCGAATCGGTTGACCAGGGTCAGGTCCGGCCCCGCCGGCAGAAGGGCCTCCAGCATCGACACGCTCCCGGTCACCCCGGTGACCAGCCACGGGGTGTCCTGCTGGACATCCACGGCATCCGGGCTGGCACCGAGCGCCACGAGCACCCTGGCCGCCTCGACGTGGTCGCCGGTGACGGCCAGCAGCAGCGCAGTTCGATCGCGCTCGTCGCGCGCCTCGAGGTCGGCCCCGTCCCGGAGGGCCAGGACCAGGCCGTCGGCATCCCCGCGCGTAGCAGCAGCGAGCAGCGCGGCGTCCGGATCGGCGAAGGGCTCGTGGCGGTCAGCAGCATCCAGCACGCGTTCCAGCGTGCGGTAGCCACGCTCGCGCGCCATCTGCAGGGGGGTGAGGTGCTCCTGCTCGGACGGTCGGTCGAGCTCGACGCCTCCCGCCACCAGCACCTGCACCGTGGAGAGCTCGTCCGCCGCATCAGCCCCGAACCAGACTGCCTCGTGGATCGCCTGGTAGCCGATGCGGTTGACGTGATCCCGGTCGATGCCGGCCTGGAGGAGCCTGCCCACCACGAGCTGATGACCGCGCTCGGCCGCCCGGATCAGCCCGGTCCCGTCCCAGCTGTCCTTGGAGTCGACGTCAGCCCCGTTGCGCAGTGTGAGCTCGAGCAGGTCCAGGAACCCCTCACTGGTGGCGATGAGGTAGGCCGACTGCTCGGTGCCGTCCTTGGCGTCGACATCAGCTCCCACTCCCACGAGGCGGGTGGCCGTGTCGACGTCATCGGCCCAGGCCGCGTCGCGCAGGTGTTCGTC
This sequence comes from Ornithinibacter sp., assembly GCA_039927035.1. Lineage (GTDB taxonomy): Bacteria > Actinomycetota > Actinomycetes > Actinomycetales > Dermatophilaceae > Fodinibacter. The sequence continues at coordinate 1,326 of JBDSVV010000263.1, forward strand.
CAGGTCTGCGCCCGATGTCACGGTTCCGCCGTCCGGGCCAGCCCCGGGCCCGCCCCTACTGCACCCCGCTGCCGACGACAGGAGGGCCACGACGACAGCAACGACGAAGGCACGAGCACGCATCACGTTCTCATTCTCGCCCGTGGTCGAGCCGCCCGAGCAATCGGCACCCGCGCGCGCTGAGCGACGGGGAGCGCCCGTCCGCGCCCACCGAGTCCGACACGAGCCAGCGATAGCCGACTCCCCGCTCCACGAGGTCCTCGGCATAGACCCGGCGGGCGGTTGCCATGGGATCGGCACCGTCCTCCGCAATCCCGACGAAACGGGCGACCTCCCGGTCACGCACCGCCTCCCGGCCCTCCACCGCCTTGATCGCGCGCAGTGGGGCGAGCAGCGGAAGGGCCAGGGTCAACGCCACTCCAAGCACCACCGCCGCGGCCACCAGCGCGTGTTGCCACAGCGGTGCGCCGGCGCCAGGGTCGGTGCGCGCGGCAACGACGCCCGCGATGACGAAGTAGCCGGCGCCGTAGAGCACCGCCCATCCAGCCTCCGCCCCGACCGGGTGGGACAGCACGGCATAGGAGTATGCCGCGTGGTCACCTGCAGGGGCGCGCCCGAGTGTGCGCAGAAGGTTGCCGAAATGTGTTGCGGCCCAGCCGCCGACAATGATGCAGACAGCCGCCAGTGCGATAGCGACCCAGGCGTGCTGGTGGATCCAGCGAGTGGCCACTGCGGGGTCGTTTCGCACCAGTGCCCAGGCGATCCCGGCCGGGATGGCCACCACCACGACCCGCACCAGCACCGCAACCCCGCCGAAGACCAGGGCCGTGAGACGTCGCCGGGCGTTGCGCACGCTGCGCTGTCTCTCTGTGAGGCCCTCCCGGGGCACCTTCGGCCTGCGTTGTCCGTCCGCCAGTCGGTCCAGCGCCGACCAGACGCTGCCGGTGTTGGCGGGGAGCGAGCCCAGGAGCATCAACCCCAGGGCGAGCGCCAGGACCGCCACCACCGTGACGGCGCCCCGCTGCGCCGAGGCCTCCCCCTGGCTCGCGTCGTGGAACGCGTAGGCGAGGAGCGGGATCACCGGGGTCAGGAGCACCACGCCGTGCAGCAACGTGCGGGTGCGCACCGTGCCGTAGGCGAGCGCGATGAGCACGGTGCTGATGCCGAACATTGCCGCCGGCCCTGACCATGCCTGAGGGAGGGCACCGAAGAGCGACAACGCCACGAGCACTGCTCCGACGGCGAGCCCCACGAGAGTCAGTCCGCGGGCGATCACTGCACTCGAGGTCAGCCCGACGATGACCCAGTGACCGACGAGCATGGCTCCGCGAATCAGCCGGGTGACCGGTCGCAGGGCGCCGAGCCCAGCTGCAGGAGAGTCGAGCACGGTCGCACCCACCGCGGCCGCCGTCGATGCACTACGGATCATCAGGTCGCTCGAGCTCTCGTCGCCCAGTGGCTCACGGCCCACACCGGCACGGTCGAAGGCCGTGAGCAGGGCCACTTGGTCGGCACCAGAGAGGCGACCGGCATCCTTGGTGGCGTCCGCCAGGCGTGCCAGGAGCGGTGCCTCCGATGAGAGGAAGAGCTCACCGCGCGACCTCGGGTTCGCCCCGTCCGTGTGGTCCTCGCGGATCGCGGCGGTGAGGGCCGGAACCTCCTCGGTGACGGACTTCAGCTGGACCGCCCATGCGAAGAGGTGCGCTAAGGACGGCATCATCGGTGACAGCTGCTCCGTCGGCACCTGGAGGTTGAACGCCCCGGTGAGCTCGGCGACCGCGTCCTCGCACAGCGCCACCACTCGGGGGTCAGCAAGGAGCCCGGTGCCTCCGAGGAGGTGCTCCGCGAGGTCGTCGACCGTGGCGCGGGCCAGCGCCCGCGGGTCGCTGTCGGCGTCGAGGTACCCAGACAGGTATGCCGTGCGCCGCACCCGTGCGGGGTGAAGGACGGAGCGGGCCAGGACCGTCGCGGCGTCGAGGCGCCCCCACGTCCAGTCGTTGACCCGCCAGGAGCGCTTGAGGAACCCACCGAAGCGCTTCACCGACCAGCCCCCGAGCTTGTCGTCGCCGGTGCGGCTGTAGCGGGCAAAGGCGTTGTCGGTCTGCGCGGAGAGCTGGACGATCTCGATGGGGATCGTCGAGCCGCTGCTGGCCTCGTCGCCGAGGGTGGCGCTGGCAACCTCGAGCTGGAGCAACGTCGTGAGCAGGGTGCCTTGGCTCACCGCGCCGAGGCCAGGCGCCAGGGCGTTCCTCCAGCGGTGCAGCACCCGGGCATCACCGAGCGTGGGCACCCGGTCTGCGCCGGCGCCCGTCAGCGGGTGGGCGTCACAGTAGGCACGCAGGACCGGAAGGGCGACCTGGAGCACCTCCGCGACGCGCTCGACGTGCTGGCGCACGGCGCGACCCGCGCTTCCCGGCGCAGCCGCCAGCAGCCTGGTCGACAGGGCCGAGCGGACACGCTGTTCCCAGGCGTCGGCCGCTTCCTTGTCCCGACCCACCATGAACCGTCGCTCGTTCTCCGAGAGGGCGACCCGCTCGATCGCACTGGTCAGGCGATCGTCCGAGGCTCCCGTCATGAGCCGGGCGTAGGACGCCAGCCTCAGGGCCCAGTAGTGCTGGTCCGGCCGGAGGGTCGCCAGCACCTCGTCGGCTTCCCACATGTCGTCGGTCAGCGACCGGCTGTTGTGCAGCAAGCGGGCCCGCTCGGTGAGCATCTCGCGCACCTTGCGCGCCACATCCCAGTCATCACCGTCCGGCAAGAGCCAGACGAGCTCACGCAGGAGCTCGTTCGCGGCCTCCGCTACGGAGATGGCACCACTCACCCCCCAGTGCCACACGTCGTCGTCGTCTGGCCGGGCCGTGGTCGGCAGGGCGTCCGGCACATAGGGGATCGAGGAGTCCGACCTCGTGTCCGTCCCGTCGGCCCAGTCCTGCTGCGCCCGCTCCGCCGCGCGCCGGATCCGCTCGTAGTCCCACGCGTCTCCGTCATCGGGGAACGACTGCGGCGGACGCCTCCTGACCTGCGTCCTGGCAAGGTCCCTCGCCGCGTGCCACAGCCGGATCCTTCGGTAGTGGGGGAAGAGTGATGCGGCAAGGAACTCCAGAGCGGCGGTGTCCACCATCTCGGACAGGATGTCCCCGCGCGTTCCCCGTCGACCCGCGGCGCGGATGTTGTGGTCCTCCAACTCGTCCACGAAGGTTCGACTGCCCGCTGCCGACAGCGCCCCGAGCACCCCGCTGAGAGACTGCGTCAGGCTCGGGGGCGAGGCGAGCGCATCGGCCGGGTCCGGTCCGGGGGCGGGTGCGTGGGGGTAGACCAGCAGCATGATCCGCCGGACCGGGCCGTCTGCCGGCATCTGCTCGATCGCCTCCACCGCGACCCTCGTCGGCGTGTTCGCCAGCACTCCACCGTCCACGACGAACCGGGACCGGTCGCGCGCCGGGAAGACGTCGCCCCACTCCTCGACCAGACCTGTCATGTCCGGCCTCAGCTCGGAGGTCTGGGCGGTCACCCCAGCCATCACGTGGTCCGGAGCGGCCGACACTGGCACGAACGAGGGCTCGAAGGCAACGGGGAAGCTCGAGGAGCTGCGAGCCGCGAGGGCGAGCTGGGCGGCAGTGAGGCGGATCAGCTTCGGGCCGAACGGGTCCGTCTCGGGCGTGGCATCGACCCCGCGCCTCCAGTGGAATCGTGCACCGTGCACCGCCTGCGGCAGTCGCTGACCCAGCGCATCCACCGTCACCTCCTGGTTGCCGCGCAGCACCGTCGTCATCACGGTCAGGTCGATGGGCGCATCCTGTGCACTGGTCGGCGCAGAGGGCACGGCCAACGCGGTCAGGGCGGCATTCAGCTGTGGGAGGAAGTGGTCGTCGCCCTTCAGCAGGGAGCTCGGTGACCCTCGGAACGGTTGGCGCAGCAGTGTCTCGATGCGCCCCTGTTCGACCCAGACGTCGCGCAGCGAGGCGAGGTCGGCGAGCCCGTTGGCCTGGGCGAGTGCGAGGGCCGCCCCGTTGACGCCCCCCGCCGAGGTGCCGGAGATGACGTCGACCCGAGCGGTGCACCCGGTGAGCGCGAGAAGCGTGGCGTAGGGCCCGGTGCCCGCGGCATGCGCCTTCACGAGGTGGTCCAGCTCCAGGGCGACCCCACCCATCCACACGGCGAGGGACACCCCACCGTTCATCACCACGCCGAAGCGGATCTCCTCCGGCGGCACGCTCGACAGGTCGTGCGTGCGAAGACCTTGCACGGCATCGTCATCGGTCATGGCTCGCTCCTCGCCCGCGGATGGTGACCCCATGGTTCACCGCGCGGAGGTCCGCCGACAACCATCAGGAGCATGATCCCGCCGGGCTGATACCCCGACGTCGGGTCAGAAGCCGAGCCTGCGGAGCTGTTTCGGGTCCCGCTGCCAGTCCTTGGCGACCTTGACGTGGAGGTCGAGGTGCACGCGCTGGCCAAGGATCGCCTCGATCCCGTGCCGGGCGTTGGTGCCCACCTCGCGCAGCCTGGAGCCACCGCGGCCGATCACGATCGCCTTCTGGGAGTCGCGTTCCACGAAGACGTTCACCCGCACGTCGAGCAGCGGACGGTCCTCCGGGCGACCCTCTCGGGGGGTGATCTCCTCGACCACCACAGCGAGGCTGTGCGGCAGCTCATCGCGCACGCCCTCGAGGGCCGCCTCGCGGACCAGCTCGGCGATCATCACCGCCTCCGGCTCGTCGGTGAGCACGCCGTCGGGGTAGAGCGGCCCCGGCGAGGTCGGGAGCCGCTCGGAGAGCACGTCCGCGACGTCGGCGACCTGGTCGCCACGGGTCGCCGAGCAGGGCACGATCGCGTCCCAGTCACCCAGTCGGTCGATGGAGATGAGGTGTTCGGCCAGGCGCTGTCGGTCGACGGTGTCGGACTTGGTCGCGATGGCGACGACCGGTGTGCGCTTCCCGCGCCCCAGCTCGGCGAGCTCACGGGCGATGAACTGGTCACCGGGCCCGATCCGCTGGTCGGAGGGGAGGCAGAAGCCGATGACGTCGACCTCGAGCAGGGTCATTCGCACCAGGTCGTTGAGCCGCTCACCGAGCAGGGTGCGCGGTTTGTGCAGGCCGGGGGTGTCCACCAGGATCAGCTGGCGGCCGCCGGTGGTGACGATGCCGCGGATCGTGTGCCGCGTGGTCTGCGGCTTGCTGGAGGTGATGGCCACCTTGGTGCCGACGAGGGCATTCGTCAGGGTCGACTTCCCGGCATTCGGGCGACCGATGAGGCACGCGAACCCCGCGAGGTAGGGCTGGTCCTGCTCAGTCATCCTGCGCGCTCCTCGAGGTCGGTGCTCTGCACTGCGTGGGCCACCCGTTCGACGACGACGGTCTCGATCCGGTGGCGTCGCCCGGACATCCGCTCCGCGGTCAGGCGCAACCCTGCCACCTCGCACGTCGAGCCGAGGATCGGCACCCGCCCGGTGACCTTGCCCATGAGCCCGGCTACGGTGTCGACCTCGTCCTCGTCCAGGTCGACACCGAAGAGCTCGGCGAGGTCGTCGACGTGCAGCGTGGCCAGCACCCGCATCCTGCCGTCACCGAGATCTTCGACCTCGGAGGACTCACGGTCATATTCATCGGTGATCTCCCCGACGATCTCCTCGAGGATGTCCTCGATGGTGACCAGCCCTGCGGTGCCGCCGTATTCGTCGACCACGACCGCGAAGTGCGTCTGGTCGCGCTGCATCTCGCGCAGCAGGTCATCCACCGGCTTGC
>JBDSVV010000264.1:0-3013 GCA_039927035.1 Ornithinibacter sp.
CACGGCTACGACGTGCTCGACCACACCCGGATCAACGAGGAGGCCGGCGGTCGCGAGGCCTTCGAGCGGCTCGTGGTCGCCACTCGGGAGGCGGGACTCGGGATCATCGTCGACGTCGTGCCCAACCACATGACGGTGCCCCAGCCCGCGCACCTCAACGCCCCCTTCTGGTCCTTGCTGCGCGACGGGCGCAGGTCGCCGTATGCCGGGTGGTTCGACGTCGACTGGGCGGCTGAGGACGACCGCATCCTGATGCCGGTCCTCGGCGGGACGGTGCAGCAGGCCATCGACGCGGGGGAGCTCGTGCTCGCCGCCGACGGCGGGCCCTCTGCCAGCGACCACGTGCTGCGCTACTACGACGCCGAGTTCCCGGTGGCCGCGGGGACGGAGACCCTTGCGCTGCACGAGCTGGTCGAGGCCCAGGCCTATCGGCTCTCCTCGTGGCGGGATTCCGAGGAGCTGAACTATCGCCGATTCTTCGACGTCACCTCCCTCGTGGCGGTGCGCGTCGAGGACCCGATCGTCTTCATGGGGACGCACGCCCTCCTGCTGGCACTGAACGGACACGGCGAGGTCGACGGGTTCCGGATCGACCACCCCGACGGGTTGGCCGACCCCGGTGGCTATCTCGACCGACTGGCGGACGCCACCGGTGGCGCCTGGGTCGTCGTCGAGAAGATCCTCGAGGGGGAGGAGACGCTTCCGCAGTCCTGGCGCTGCGCGGGCACCACCGGGTATGACGCGCTGTTGCGGGTGCAGCAGGTGCTCACCCCTCCCGACCCGAGCGGCACACTGGACCGCCTGTGGGCGGAGGTCGCCCCCGAGCTCGCCTCCCTCGACGACGTCGTCACCGAGGCCAAGCGCCTCGTCGTGGACGACGTGCAGGCGGCCGAGGTCGACCGCCTGATGCGCCTGGTGCGCCGAGTGCTTCCCGGCGAGGACGCCGCGGCGCTCCGCCGGGCGCTGGAGGCCCTCCTCATCTCGATGGACCGCTACCGGGCCTACATCGTGCCGGGCCGAGGGGTCGACCCCGAGCAGGCCGCCGTCATCGGCGACGCCGCCCAGCGTGCCCGCGGACGGCTGGCACCGAGCGACCAGGACGCCCTCGACACCGTGGTCGCTCTCGTCGTGGACCGCGACCTCCCGCAGGCCCAGCTCGACACCACCGCCTTCGCCGACGAGTTCCGGGTGCGCTTCCAGCAGACCTGCGGCCCGGTCATGGCCAAGGGCATTGAGGACACCGCCTTCTACCGTTGGTTCCGCCTCGCGGGCGCCAACGAAGTGGGCGGCGACCCCGAGCACCTGTCGATCGGCGCCGAGGACTTCCACGGATGGTGCACCGAGCTTCAGGCGAGCTGGCCCACCTCGATGACCACGCTGACCACGCACGACACCAAGCGCTCGGAGGACACCCGCGCCCGGCTCATGGTGCTGTCGGAGGACGCCCAGGGGTGGGCCACCTGGCTCGAGCACGCCCGCGAGCTGGCTGATCCGCACCGCACCGCGCGCGTCGACGCCCCCACGGAGTACCTCGTCTGGCAGACCCTCGTCGGCACCTGGCCGATCACCGGAGGCCGATTGGAGGAGTACCTGCTGAAGGCGGTTCGCGAGGCGAAGGTGCACACGGCGTGGGTCGACGGCGACACCGGCTACGAGGACGAGGTCGTCGCCTTCGCCCGGGCGCTCGGTCGTGACGCGGCGGTGCACGCGCACCTCGACGCGTGGACCGCGGCCCACGAGACCTCGGTGCGCGCGATCATCCTCGGGCAGAAGCTGATCCAGCTCACCATGCCCGGGGTTCCCGATGTCTTCCAGGGCTGCGAGATCGGCCGACTGGCCCTCGTCGACCCCGACAACCGGCGCCCCGTCGACTGGACCGACCGGGCCCTGCGGCTCTCGAGGGTGCTCGATGACGAGCCGTGCTTCGACCTCGATGACGACAAGATCCGCGTTACCGCCCTCACGCTCCGGCTGCGACGCGAGATGCCCGAGGTGTTCGTCGGTGCCGACGCAACGTATGCCGGTCTCGAGACCGGCGGTGAGCACGCCCTCGCCTTCGCGCGGGGTGACGAGGCGGGGCCGAAGGTGGTCACGGTCGTCACGCGTTCCGCCGGGCGCCTGGAGGTGGCTGGCGGCTTCGGCCAGACCAGGGTCGAGCTCCCGTCCGGGGAGTGGCTCGACGTGCTCGCCGGCCGGTCACACACCTGCGACGGCTTCGGACTGCTGCTGCGCGACGTGCTCGCCGAGCGGCCCGTTGCACTGCTGGTGAGACAGGCGTGACGGACATCGAGGTGTGGGCTCCTCTGCCGGACACCGTTGAGATCCAGTGGTCACGCGCTCCCGAATCGAGCGACGGGCCGCCCGGGGGCGAGGGTCACCGGGACGCGATGACCGCCACGGGCGGCGGCTGGTGGCGCTGGCAGGCACCCGCGGCCGGTGACGGTGACGACGACGGTCCGGGCACGGCATCCCCGATCGACTACGCCTTCGTCCTCGACGGCCAAGAGCCCGCAGTGCCCGACCCGCGAAGTCCGTGGCAGCCGAATGGGGTCCATGCGGCGAGTCGTTCGTTTGACGCGTCGGCCTTCCGGTGGGCTGATGGCGACTGGCGCGGCATCCGTTCTGGCGCAGGGGTGCTCGGTGCCGTGATCTACGAGCTGCACATCGGCACCTTCACTGCCGAGGGCACCTTCGACGCCGCCATCGACCGCTTGGACCACCTCGTCTCCCTCGGCGTCGAGGTCGTCGAGGTCATGCCGATCGCCTCGTTCCCCGGTCGGTGGGGGTGGGGGTATGACGGCGTGGGGATGTATGCCGTGCACGACCCCTACGGGGGTCCGCTGGCCTTCCAGCGGTTCGTCGACGCGTGCCACGCGCGGGGACTCGCCGTCTGCCTCGACGTGGTGCACAACCACCTCGGCGCGAGCGGTAACTACCTGGCGCGGTTCGGCCCGTACTTCACGCAGGCCCACGAGACCCCGTGGGGGCCGGCTGTCAACCTCGACCAGGAGGG
>JBDSVV010000265.1:0-3325 GCA_039927035.1 Ornithinibacter sp.
CGGGGACATCGGTGGGCCGGACCAGCCGGCCCGACGTGGACGGGCACTTCGGTCGGTACGCGCGCGAACGGCATACCGGATCGGCACCAAGATCTCATGCTACCGGCGATCAGCGAGGCACCCAAACGGCCCAGGAGCCCTCACTGCGGACCGGTCGACGGTAGCGTCCTCCGCTCCCCTCGACCCCTCCCCCGGCGTGCAGGCCTGCATCGAGGACGCAGGCGCTTCGAGCGCAGCGCGGGTCAAGGACGGCAGCATGGCGAAGGAGCCCAAGCTCCACCCGACAACGAGGCCAAGGCCCATGGCGCCGTGAAGTCCTCACCGCTGCTGAAGGCGGGATCGGTCACGATCGCAACGGTCTTCCATGTCGTCACCGAGAAGTCGCTGTCCCAGAAGGCGCTCGCCCGGATGAACACCATGATCACCGCCCAGATGAAGGTGCTGAACGACGCCTACGCAGGCAACGATCCGGCCGATGCGGAGAGTGGGCGCCACACCGCTGCGGACACCCCGTTCCGTTTCGACGTCACCAGGACGACCTGGACCGTCACCCGACCTGGGCTCACGTCACCGCGGGAAGGACGGAGCGCGACATGAAGAAGGAGCTCTACGAGGGTGACTCCGAGACGCTGAACGTCTATGCCGCCGACATCGGTGGCGGCCACGTGGGCTGGGCCTACTTCCCCCAGGACGACAGCAACGGGCGGGACTTCATCGACGGGTTCGTGATGCTCGACGAGTCGATGCCGGGAGGCACCGCCGGCAAGTACGCCTTCGGTGACATCCTCACCCACGAGGTGGGGCACTGGCTGATGCTCGAGCACACCTTCGCGCACGGCTGCAGCGCCAGCGGGGACGACGTTGCGGACACCCGCAGGGAGGCCATGCCTTCGTTCAACTGCCCTGTCGGCGCCGACACCTGCAGTGCGCCCGGGCTCGACCCGATCCACAACTTCATGGACTACACCCAGGACTCCTGCATGAGCGAGTTCACCCCGGGCAGGCCAAGCGGATGAGCGACGAGTGGCAGGCCTTCCGCGCCGGCGGCAACGGCTGACGGCATCCGGGGTCTCACCGCTTCCGGGGGCGGGTCAGTCCTCGTTGGAGAAGCGCTCGACCCGGTCGCGCTCGCCCGACACGATGATCAGGTCGCCCGCGTGCACGACGGACTCGGGCGTGGCATAGCTGAAGTCCTCGCCCGCGCGCTTGATGCCCACGATGGTCACGCCGAACCGTCGGCGGACCGCCGCATCGACCAGGGTTCGGTCCAGGATGCTGTGCGGCGGGGTGGTCTTGACGATGGCGTAGCCGTCGTCGAACTCGATGTAGTCCAGCATCTTCCCGCGCACGAGGTGCGCGACGCGACGCCCCATGTCGTGCTCGGGCCGCACGACGTGGCCCACGCCGATCTGCTCCAGGATCTTTCCCTGGGACTCCGAGGTCGCCTTGGCCCAGATGTTGGGCACGCCGAGGCTCTTGAGCCCGAATGCCGTGAGCACGCTTGCTTCGAGGTTGTTGCCGATGGCGATGACGGCGCGACCGAACTCACCCACCGACAGCTGTCGCATGGCCTCGACGTCGGTGGAGTCGGCCTCCACGACGTGGGTGAGCCGCCCGGCGAGGTCCTGCACGATCTTGGTGTTCTGCTCGATCCCGAGCACCTCGACCCCCTCTGCCTCGAGCTCGAGGGCGAGGGACTTGCCGAACCGTCCGAGACCGATGACGACGACTCCTCCGGAGTCCGCGATGTTCTTAGCCAATGAGTGGCGCTCCTTCTGGCAGTGAGTAGCGGCGGGCGCGCTCGCGGAGTGCGAGCGCCGAGACGAGGGTGATCGGCCCGAGCCGGCCGATGAACATCAAGACGATGAGGACGACCTGGGCGGACGGCTTGAGGCCGGGGGTGATCCCGGTCGAGAGGCCAACGGTGCCGAAGGCGGAGGTCGCCTCGAACATCACCTGGGGGATGGGGATGTCGGTGAGCTCGGTGAGGAGCATCGTGGACCCGACGACGGCCGCGACCCCGAGGAGCGCGATGGTGAGGGCCCGCCGGATCACGCGGGGGTCGATGCGGCGGTCGAAGGCGGTGACCTGGGGCTCCCCGCGTACCTCGGCGATGATGACGAAGAGGAGCAGGACGAACGTCGTGACCTTCAGCCCGCCAGCGGTTCCGGCCGAGCCGCCCCCGACGAACATCAGCAGGATGGTGCCCATGAAGGTCTCCTGGGTGATCGACGCGTAGTCCCATGCGTTGAAGCCCGCGGTGCGCGGCATCACCGCGTGGAACCATCCGGCCATCACCTTGTGCCCGACGTCGAGGTGGGCGATGGTCGCGGTGTTGGTCCACTCGCTCAGGGACATGAACGCGGTGCCCCCCACGAGCAGGATCACCGTCATGATCAGGGTGAGCCGGGTGTGCAGGCTCCATCGGCGGGGCGCGGTGCGTCGGGCCAGCTCCATGATCACGGGGAAACCAAGGCCCCCGACGATGACCGCGACGCTGATCGGCATGAGGACCCACCCGTCGGTGAGGAACCCCATGAGGTTGTCGCTCCACAGCGCGAAACCGGCGTTGTTGAAGGCGGACACGGAGTGGAAGACCCCCAGCCACAGCGCCCGCCCCGGGCTCTGCCCGTAGCTCACGGCGAAGTGGATCGTGAGGATCGCGGCGATGACGCCTTCCACCACCGCGGTGATGAGGAACACGCCGCGCAGCACCACCCTGACGTCGCCGATCCCGACGCTCTTGGTCTCGGCCGCCGCCGTGAGCCGGGTGCGCAGGCCCATCCGCCGGGAGACGAAGAGCGCCAGCAAGGAGGCCAACGTCATGATGCCGAACCCGCCGACCTGGATCAGCGCCAGGATGACGACCTGACCGAAGGTCGACCAGTAGGTCGGGGTGTCGACCACGATCAGCCCGGTCACGCACACGGCGCTCGTCGAGGTGAACAGCGCCGTCAGGACCGGGGCAGACCCGGGACCCGCGCTCGAGACGGGGAGCAGCAGGAGCGCGGTGCCGACCACGACGGCCGCGGCAAATGCCGAGGCGACGACCTGCGCCGGATGCCGGAAGGTCTTGCGCCTGGGGCCGGTCCGTCCGGTGCGGGCATGAAGCACGCCCTCCAGCATGACAGACGCTCGCCCGTCGGCCGTCCGCAACCGCCCGGCCATCGGATCGGGCGGGCCACGCAGCGGCGAGGTCATGGAGCGGGTGACGAGAATCGAACTCGCGTAGCCAGTTTGGAAGACTGGGGCTCTACCATTGAGCTACACCCGCGCACCTCGTGAGCATGCACCCCGAGGGCACCGGCTAGCCTAGTGGCCGCGC
>JBDSVV010000266.1:0-3748 GCA_039927035.1 Ornithinibacter sp.
CATCGTCAGGCCCAGCAGCTTGCTGCCCTCGGCCGTGCGGAAGACCAGGTGGTGGTCCGGCGCGAGTGCGTAGTTGATCGGCACGATGTGCACTTCGTCGGCGAGGTGGAACGCGAGGCGACCGAACTCGTGGTCGCGGAGCAGCCTCCAGCACTCGTCCTCGGTCAGCGCGGCGACGGGGGCGTCGTCTGTCATGGTGTCCTCCTCGGCTGGAACCACTACCAACAGTAGTACACTGCTCGGCGCGTGCGATGCGACCCGCGTCACGTCGAGTCGGCGGTAGCGTTCTGGCCGTGGAGCGTGAGCCAGTGGTCGTGATCGGTGCCGGTCCCGGTGGTCTGGCCGTCGCTGCGGCCCTGGGGGAGCGAGGGGTCGAGGCGCTGGTGCTCGACGGCGCGCCCGGCGTGGGCTCGAGCTGGCGGGGCCACTACGACCGGCTCCGTCTGCACACCCCGAGGCGGTGGTCGGGGCTGCCCGGCCTGCCGATCCCGCGCCGCTACGGGCGGTGGGTCGCGCGTGAGGACGTGGTCGCCTACCTCGAGCAGTATGCCGCCCACCACCGCCTGCGCCTGCGCCTGCGCAGCCGTGCACGCCGCGTCGTCAGGGGCGAGGCCGACTCTCGCCTTGTGGTCGAGCTCGAGGACGGCACGCGCATCGGTGCCGAGCACGTGGTCCTGGCCACCGGCTACAACCACACCCCGGTCGACCCCGGCTGGCCGGGGCAGGACGACTTCAGCGGTGAGCTCACCTTCGCCCGGGACTACCGCAACGGCCGGCCGTATGCCGGTCGCGACGTCCTCGTGGTGGGCAGCGGGAACACCGGCATGGAGATCGCCACCGACCTCGCCGAGCACGGGGCGACCCGCGTCTGGCTCGCGGTGCGCACCGCGCCGCACATCCTGCCGCGGTCGCGACTGGGCTGGCCCGCGCAGGCGACGGGCATCCTGGTGCGACGGCTCCCGCCGCGCCTGGTCGACCGAGTCGCCGGCGTGCTCGCCGTGGTGCAGGAGCCCGACCTCACCGATCGCGGGCTGCCGAAGCCCACGACGGGGTTGTACTCCGAGGTGTTGCGAGGGCGCGTGCCGGTGCAGGACGTGGGGATCGTGAGCGCCCTGCGCCAAGGAGCGGTTCAGCCCGTCGCGGCCGTGGAGCGGCTCGAGGGTCCTGACGTGGTGCTCGCCGACGGCACCCGGATCGCCCCCGGTGCGGTCATCGTCGCGACCGGCTACACCGCCGGCCTCGAGGGCCTGGTGGGGGAGCTCCACGTGCTGAACGAGCGCGGCCTGCCCGTGGTGCACGGAGCACACGAGGTGCCCGGGTTGCCGGGGCTGTGGTTCACCGGTTTCACGAACCCGATCTCGGGGATGTTGCGCGAGCTGCGCATCGACGCACAGCGGATCGCGCGCGAGATCGCCTCGCAGGGGGACGAACTCAGTCGGGCAGGCGCCTCGTCTCGAGGGTGAACCGGTGCTCGCGCAGGCGCGCCACCAAGGGCTGGCCGATCGCCGTCGCAGGGGTGAGCACTCCCGCAGCATCGGGAAGGGCGCCGACGTCCTCGACGAGTGCCAGCGCGGTCTGACCGAGCATGATCGCGGTGCCGCCGTAACCGGGGTCGTAGGGCGCCGCGACCGTGGTGCGGTAGCGCGCCCCGTTGGTCGCGTCCGCGGTGATCACCATCCGGAAGCGGCCCGAGGCCATCGTCTCCTCGCTCGGACCCTCACCCGGGGACGGGAGCACCCTGCCGAGGAGTGACCGGGTCGGCGAGAACGCCATCCCGGCGAGGCCCAGCCCGAGCGCGGTGGTCACCGCCCCCGCCGACACCAGGCCACGGGGTCCGCCACCGAAGTCGGTGTACTCGGCGTATCGGAAGCCCGAGCCGTAGCCGAGGAGGGAGGCAGACCGGGCGACGATGCGGGTGTTGAACGACGCCATGACGAAGGGACCGGTGAAGTGCCCGTCGGCGGAGTCGCGCTTGACGGGAGAGGCCTTGGCCAGCGTGTCGAGGAGCCCGGACACCCCGCTGGCGCCGGGCCGGCGGGAGCCCTCGGGACGGGGCGGGCGCCCCCCGTCGGCGAGCGCCCAGGGGTCGGCGACGATCTTGCGGGCACCGGTATCCGCGCGCATCTGCCCGGCCTGGGTGGCCATCGTGGCCACCGTGCCGCCGCTGGCACCACCCTTGAAACTCTTCACCGCCAGTCGGGTGCTGGTGAGCTCGGCGTCGTCGTCGCGGGCGGCCGCAGCAGTGAGCATCACTCCGAGGTCGCTGGGGATGGAGTCCACCCCGCACGCGTGCACGATCCGGGCGCCGGTCGCCTTCGCCACCTCGTGGTTGTCGGCGATGCTCTGGTGCACGAAGAGCACCTCGCCGGTGAGGTCGCAGTAGTGCGTGCCCGCAGCCGCGCAGGCCCGGGCGAGCTGACGGCCGTACGTGATGTAGGGGCCGACCGTGGTCACGACGACGCGGGAACGGGCAGCGAGGTCGCGCACGGCATCCTCGTCGGTGGCATCGACCACCAGCAGGGGCCAGCCGGCGGCGGCGTCGCCGAGGTCGGCGGCCACGGCGGCGAGGCGTTCGAGGCTGCGACCCGCGAGGGCGATGCGCACCCCGGGCGGCGCCTGCGCCGCGAGGTGCGCGGCGGTGAGCCGCCCGGCGAAACCCGTGGCCCCGAAGAGGGTGATGTCGAGGTCGCGCTCGCTGCTGCTCATCGCCCCACGCTACGGGTCCGGCTCAGCCAGCGGTCGAGGGGTAGAGCGTGGTGACCAGGTCGGCATAGCGCTGCGCGACCTCGCGCCCACGCACGAGGTCGACGGGCTCCATCTGGGCATCGACCTCGACGGCCCAGCGGGGCGGGCGGTCTGCGCCACTGAGCGCCCACGCGGCCTGGCGGGCTGCGCCAGCGGCGACGTACTCACCGGGCCGGGGAACGGCAACGGGCGCACCGAGCAGGTCCGCTGCGAGCGCCTGCACCGCGGTCGACGCCGAGGCGCCACCCACGAGCAGCACACGATCGACCGGGCACCCGGCGGACCGCACGGCGTCGACGGCGGCGGCGAGCCCGAGGAGCATGCCCTCGACCACGGCGCGGGCGAGGTTCTCCGGCGTCGCGTTGGTGCGCGTGATGCCGTGCAGTGAGCCGGTGGCGCCGGGGAGGTTGGGGGTCCGCTCGCCGTCGAGGTAGGGCAGCAGGGTGAGCCCTCCTGCGCCGGGTGTCGAGGCGAGGGCGAGCCGGTCGAGGCCTGCGAGGTCGGTGCCCAGCATCGCGGCGCCGGAGGTGAGCACCCGTGCCGCGTTGAGCGTGCAGACAAGGGGCAGGAAACCGCCCTCCGCATCGGCGAAGGACTGTACCGCCCCGCTGGCGTCGGCGGTGGGCCGGGAGTGCCGGGCGAATGCCGTGCCACTGGTGCCGAGGGAGACCACGACGTCGCCCGGCTGGAGCCCGAGACCGAGGGCGGCCCCCATGTTGTCGCCGGTGCCCGCGGCTACCGCGACACCGCTGGACGTGCGGCCCACGACCTCCGCCGGCGCAGCGACGCGCGGCACAGCGAGGTCACCACCCGCGGCCAGTCGGAGCAGGTCCGGGCGATAGGCGCGGTCGGCCGAGGAGAAGTAGCCGGTTCCGGACGCGTCACCGGCATCCGTCGACCACTGCGTGAAGCCACCGCCAGCCATCAGGATGCGACCCGTGAGCCAGTCGTGAGGGAGGACGCAGGTGCGGGCGCGCTCCAACGAGCCGGGCTCGTTGTCGCG
>JBDSVV010000267.1:0-9206 GCA_039927035.1 Ornithinibacter sp.
TGATCTCACTTCTGGGAGTGTTCGGCCAGGGACAGAAGACCGTGAACACGATGCTCGAGATCCTCGGCAACCTCACCCAGGGCGAGGTCCCGGACCAGATCGCCGGTCCGATCAAGGACATGGTCGGCGCAGGAGGCGCCGGGGTCGCGCTCGTCACCGGCACCTTGCTCGCCCTCTTCTCTGCCTCGGGCTATGTCGGTGCCTTCGGTCGCGCGATGAACCGGATCTACCAGGTGGATGAGGGCCGGCCGATCTGGAAACTCCGCCCTCTGATGTTCCTCGTCACCATCGGCCTCGTCGTCATGGCGGCCCTGGTGCTCTTCGGGCTCGTGGTCAGCGGCCCGATCGCCGAGGAGGTCGGCAACCTCATCGGCGTGGGTCAGCAGACCGCGGACGTGTGGAACATCGTGAAGTGGCCCGTCATCCTGCTCATCGTCATGGCGATGGTCGCGGTGCTCTACTACGTCACCCCCAACGTCAAACAGCCCTCGTTCCGTTGGGTCTCGGTCGGGTCCGTCATCGCGATCCTGCTGTGGGTGCTCGCCTCGGTGGGGTTCGGCTTCTACGTCGGCAACTTCGCGAACTACAACAAGACCTATGGCACGTTCGGCGGCATCATCGTCTTCCTGCTGTGGATCTGGATCACCAACCTCGCCCTGCTCTTCGGCGCCGAGGTCGACTCCGAGCTCGAGCGCGGCCGACAGCTGCAGGCCGGGATCAAGGCCGAGCGTTCCATCCAGCTGCCGCCACGCGACGCCAGCGGGTCGGAGAAGGCGGAGGAGAAGCTCGAGGAGCGCATCGCCCAGGGAAGAGCGCTGCGTCGGCACGCCGTGGCCTCGGGGATCGCCGCCGAGACCGACGACTCGGGCCCCGCCGGCCGCGGGAAGAAGGTGCCCGGCCACGTGCGTGACTCCACGCCCGCGGCACACCTCGCCGTCGATCTCGAACCGCTGCCCTCGGAGGCGACCCAGGCCCAGGTCCACCACTGAGGATGCTCGTCCCGCATCGATACGGTGAACCGGTGACAGCCCCGCTTCCTGACCTCGAGCATCGGCTGCGGGCGCTCGTCGACGGCAAGACCAAACCCGTCGGGTCGCTCGGCAGGGTCGAGGACCTCGCGGTGCAGATCGGCCTGGTGCAGCGCAGCACCACCCCCGTCGTGGAGCGGTGCAGGCACACGATCTTCGCGGCGGACCACGGCCTCACGGCGGAGGGTGTCTCGGCGTATCCCAGTGAGGTCACCCGGCTGATGCTGGCGACCTTCCTGGCCGGTGGCGCGGCCGCGAGCGTCTTCGCTCGAGTCGTAGGCGCCCGGGTGCGGGTCGTCGACGCCGGTGTGGCGGGCCAGCCACTCGAGCACCCTGACCTTCTGTCTGCCCGAGTCGGGCCCGGCACGGCCAACAGCGCGCTCGGGCCGGCCATGACGTCGGGTCAGTGTGAGGAGGCGCTGGCACGTGGCCGCGAACTGGGGGCAGACGGCGAGGACGACGTGGTCTCGTTCGGAGAGATGGGCATCGGCAACACGTCGGCGGCATCCCTGCTCTGCGCACTGGTGTTGGGGATGCCGGTCGGCGGCCTGGTCGGTCGCGGCACCGGGGTCGATGATGCGGGGCTGGCACGGAAGGTGGCCGTGCTCGAGGGGGTCGCGGCGCGAGTGGCGCGTGAGGTCCGGGGCTCGGTCCTGGGCTCGGCTCCGGCGACCGCAGCCGTCCCGCGTCTTCGTGCGACGGAGGCGTTGCGCGAGGTCGGCGGGTTCGAGATCGCGATGATGACCGGCGCGATCCTCGGCGCTGCGAGCGCCGGACGGGTGGTCATCATCGACGGGTTCGTCGCTGGCGCAGCGGCCGTCGCCGCGTTGGACCTCGACCCATCGGTGCGCCCCGCCCTCGTCTTCGGCCACCGGTCGGCCGAGTCGGGTCACCAGGCGGTGCTGAAGGCGATCGGCGCAGAGCCGCTGCTCGACCTCGGGATGCGCCTCGGCGAGGGCACCGGGGCGCTGCTGGCGCTGCCTCTCCTGCGGGCGGCCGCAGCGATGCTGTGCGAGATGGCAAGCTTCGAGAGCGTCGGGATAGAACCCGCGTGATGGAGTGGAACGTCTTCCGCCTCGCGGTGCAGTTCCTCACCCGGGTTCGGGTCGGGAACCCGGCGTGGAGCGAGGACGCGCAGGCTGCTTCGATCCGGTGGTTCTCCGTCGTCGGCCTGCTCATCGGGGCTGCCGGCGGAGCGGTGTTCTGGCTCGCGTCGCTCGTCATGCCCGGCACAGTGGCAGCCGCACTGTCCACGGCATCCGTGCTGCTGCTCACCGGGTGCTTCCATGAGGACGGCCTCGCGGATGCCGTCGACGGGCTCGGCGGTGGCACGACCCGAGAGCACGCACTGGAGATCATGCGGGACAGTCGAATCGGGTCGTATGGGGCCGCCGCCATGACCCTCGCGATCCTCACGAAGGTGGCCGTGCTCGGGTCGATGCCGACATCGGTGGCCGTGGCTGCCCTCGTCGCGGGGCACGCCGCGAGCCGCACATCGGTGGTGGTCGTCGTGGCGACGTCGCGCTACGTGCGCCTCCACGGCACCGGCAAGCCCGTGTCGCAGGGTGTGGGCCTCGGCGGCCTGGCGCTGTCGCTGGGCGGCGGTGCTGCCGGGATGGTGGTGCTCGGGATGGCGGCGGGGTGGGTGCCGGTGCTCGGCGGGGCGATCGGGCTGGTCGTCGGGCACCTGGGCATGCGCTGGTTCTTCGAGCGCCGGCTCGGTGGCTACACGGGCGACTGCCTCGGCGCCACCCAGCAGACCAGCGAGCTTGGACTGCTCGTAGGGGTGCTCGCGTGCCTGTGACGTTGGTGCGTCACACGACGCCGATCGGCGGTGCCGCTCGCTGTTATGGCCGCACCGACCTCGACATCGATCCCGACGAGGTCGCTAAGGTGGCTGCGGGGCTGGTGGCCGACCTCCACCCCGGCTTCGGCCGGATCGTGAGCAGCCCACTGCGGAGGGCCCTTTCGCTGTCGGAGCTGATCGCGAAACTTCTTGGGCGTGACGTGGTCGTGGACGACCGCTTCGCTGAGATGGACTTCGGCGCCTGGGAGGGCGTGCCCTGGGACGAGGTGCCGCGCGCCGACCTCGACGCTTGGGCTGCCAACCTCCTCGGCTTTCGCGGTCACGGTGGTGAGAGCGTCGGCGACCTCGCGAAGCGCGTGGCGCACGGGCTCCGCGACCTGGGCGAGGAGGATCTGGTGGTCTGCCACCTCGGTGTCATCCGGGCCGCGCTCGCGGCGCGCGGTGCAGCCGAGCCGTGGACGGCATCCGTGCCCTTCGGCGGAGTGGTGGTGCTGCCCGACGACGCGCGCCCACGACCGTTAGAGTGAGCGCGCGCTGCTCGGCGGACGAATGCCGGGTGCTCACCAGGGCCTCTAGCTCAACTGGCAGAGCTGCGGACTTTTAATCCGTAGGTTGTGGGTTCGAGCCCCACGGGGCCCACTCGTACCACTCCGGGACTCGCTCACGTTGCGAACGTCCGGATGGACCATCATGCGAGCCGGTCGATTGGCAGTCGATCCGTCGGATCCGATCGTTTGGCTCTGGCACGCGATGTGAACCATCCGGACGTCGTGGTTACGGGTTGTTCGGCACCGATCAGGGTCAGAGGCGCACGACCATCTTGCCGGTGTTCTCACCGCGCAGCACGCCGAGGAAGGCGTCGACGGCGTGGTCGATCCCGTCAACGAAGGTCTCCCGGGAGGTGAGCTCGCCGGAGGCCAACCACCCGGCGGCCTTCCCGGCATACTCGCTGGACAGGTCCCAGTGGTCGCCGACCAGGAAGCCCTGGATGCGGCCGCGCGTCTGGATGAGGCGGGCCAGGTTGCGCGGGCCCGGCGTCGGCTCGGTGTCGTTGTAGACCGAGATCATCCCGCAGACCGCGACCCGGCCGCGGAGCCGCAGTGACCCGATCGCTGCCTCGAGGTGTTCGCCGCCGACGTTGTCGAAGTAGACGTCGATGCCGTCGGGTGCAGCCTCCCGCAGTTGCTTGGAGACCGAGCCGTCCTTGTAGTTGAACGCTGCGTCGAAGCCGAGGTCCTCCACGACGTGGCGCACCTTCTCGGCCGAGCCTGCGCTGCCGATGACGCGACTCGCGCCGAGTGCCTTGGCGATCTGACCGACCGCACTCCCCACTGCGCCAGCCGCGCCGGAGACGAAGACCACGTCGCCGGGCTTGACCTGCGCGATGCGGGTCAGGCCGGCGTATGCCGTGAGGCCGGTCATGCCGAGCACCCCCAGGTAGGCCGAGGCCGACACCTGTGAGACATCGACGACCCGAGCGCCCTTGGCCTCGATGACGGCCACCTCGCGCCAGCCGGAGCCGTGCAGCACGTGGTCACCGACGGCGAACCCGTCGGCGCGAGAGTCCTCCACGACTCCTACGGCACCGCCGTCCATGGCTGCACCCAGGGCGAACGGTGCGGCATACGACTCCGCGTCGCTCATCCGGCCGCGCATGTAGGGGTCGACCGACATCACGACGTTGCGCACGCAAAGCTGCCCGTCCGCGAGCTCGGGGATCTCGGTCTCGGCCTGTTCGAAGTTCTCGGGTGCGGGCCAGCCCACCGGGCGAGAGGCCAGACGCACCTCGCGGGGGGCCGTGGTGGGCTGGGCGGTGGCGTCGGACATCTGGGGCCTTCCGGTCGGGGGCGGTGCAGGGTCAGTGAGGTGCAACCCCGAGGACCCCTTCCGTATGCCGTGACCGCCGCAGGTCGTTCAGACGGGCCGAAGCGCCCTCTGGACCACCGAAGGGTCGGGGTTGGTGCGTGGCACACCGTCGATGACCCAGATGGGCACCGTCTCATTGCCCTCGTTGACGCTAGCGACGAACGCCCTGGCTCACACCGTGCGCCGGCGAGCGAGGTCGATGACGCGGGCGCCGGTGCCCTGCCACCGGACGGTCGCCAACACGACGGCATCCGGCCCGAGATCCTCTCCGGTCACCAGGGTCACCACCGGGTGCTCGACCACCATCGCATCCACCGGGCCGTCTGGGCCTGGAATCGACGCACTGACCACTTCACCGAACGCTGCCACGAGGTGTCGCTCGACGCCCTCTACCATGCCTGCCCCTTCCACGCGGACGTCCTCCGTGAGGAGGATCTCGCGACCGCGCGCGTCGAGCGCGAACCCCGGGGTGACCCGGAACCCATCCCCTTCGCAGA
This sequence comes from Ornithinibacter sp., assembly GCA_039927035.1. Classification (GTDB taxonomy): domain Bacteria; phylum Actinomycetota; class Actinomycetes; order Actinomycetales; family Dermatophilaceae; genus Fodinibacter. The sequence continues at coordinate 5,199 of JBDSVV010000267.1, forward strand.
CCACCTCAAGACCTTCCACAACCCCGGTCCCGTGTAGTGCACGGTTGTGGAGCGTGGCCTTGTCGCGGTGGTATTCCTGCTCGACGCGCAGGTCGTCGGCACTGATCAGGACGCCGCTGGCAAAGGTCGCCCGTTGAGCACGTGCAATGACACCGGCATCCGTTGGGTCGAGGTCCAACGGCCCGGCCAACGCCCCACCGCAGTGGTAGACGTCGGGCCGACCTGGCCACACCGTGCCCGCCTCCGCCATGTCCGCTCCGAGCTCGTTGCGCCAGGTGCCCCGTTCGTCGATGAAGTAGCGAGCGGCGTGGTCCCAGAGCCGGCGATACCACTGCTCCCAGTGCGGGTCCCCGGTGCGCCGATGCAACGCCGCTGCCGCCTGGATACCCTCGCAGACGGGCCAGTGCAGTCGCACGACGGCCACCGGCAGGCCGTCCCAGCCCACGGTGTAGACCAGCCCCGGACGGCCGTCGAGAGCCCACCCGCCATCGAGCGCCCGCCGCGTCAAGGCCTCGGCGGACTCCGTCAGCCACCCCGGCGAATCGACCAGTGGCGACCGATCGAGATCGAGAAGGAAGCGGGCCCATTCCAACGAGTGCCCGAAGGTCGCGCCAAAGGGCCTGAACGGGTCCTCCGGCTCGCCCTCGTTGTAGTCCGGTCGCACCACCCAGTCGGCCGTGAAGTGTTCCGGGATCAGCCAGTCCCGCTCCCGTGCATGGTGGTTGATGAGCCGCTCGGCGATCGCCAAGCCCCGCACGTGCCACACGGCATCCCCCGTGGCACGGCCCATCGCGAGGAACGCCTCCAACCCGTGCATGTTGGCGTTGGCCCCGCGATAGTCCTCTGAGTCCGACCAGTCGGCTGCGAAGGACTCCCGCAGGGTCCGCGTCTCCTCGTCCCACAGCCTCGCCTCAATAATGTTCACGACCTGCCCAAGAAGGCTTGCCGCGGAAGGGTGCCCGACCTCCAGCGCGGATGCCGCGGCAAGTCCCACGTGCACGTGGTCATACGTTGACTTGCGCGTCACCACACCGGGTTCGCTGAGCCATCCGCCGTGCTCGGTGTCGGCATGCAGACCCATCAGTGAGTCCATGGCGTGCTCGAGCAGCTCACCCGACCCCGGTATGCCGTGCCGCACCCCGATGGCGGACGTGTGCGCCATGCGTGCCGTGAGGAAGAGCTGCGGGGTGCGCCCTGGCAGCGGTGAGCCCTCGGCGTCAAGCCACGCGAAGCCACCCTCGGGGCGGATGGACGGCAGAGCGGCCGTGAGCACCCGGGCGAGGCCCTGCTCGAGCCAGGAACGGTGCGACGACGTGTCGAGCCACGAGGAGCTCATGCGGTGCTCATCGCGAGCCGATAGGTGGCCGTGTGCGATTCGCCCGCCCGCAGCGTCACGGCATCCTCGAGGACGTTGCCGGCCTCGACGCAGACAAAGTGCTGCCAGTCGTCATCACCGATGTCCTTCACCTCTCGCGCTTTGACCTGCCAGGGGTTCCACACCACGACGTCGCTGGTGCCCTCCGCACTCACCTCGAGGCGACGGCCCAACAGCGGGTCGTGCAAGGTCACCGGCCCGCCCGTGCGATAGACCGAGTCCGTCTCACCACTGAGCACCAGCGTGCCTTCCTGAACCCGCTCCGATCCAGTCACCTTGTCGAAGAAAGTGATTCCGTCAAGCCCCACGATCTCGACCTCCCGCACGTCACCGACGGCGAGGTAGGCGTGCAGGGCCTCCTCGTAGTCGAACTCGCTCGTCCCGGTGTTCGTCGTGGTGAGCGAGACCTCGAGGGTGGCGCCGAAGCGAGACCGCAGCTCCACGGCATACGGGTGTGGGAAGTGGGCGGAGGTGGCGACTTCGGAGGTGGTCCGGTGCACGAAGGTGACCGCATCGGGTTCATCCACACGGTCGACGAGCTCCCACGGCGTGGTGCGCACGAAACCGTGGCTCGGAGTCACGCCCTCACGCCGGCCCGCGCCGAACCAGGGCCAGCACACCGGGACGCCACCACGGATCGCGTGGCCGGGCTCGAGCCGAACCGCCGTGCTGACGTAGAGCGCCGGCTCGGCCGCCGTCGGCGCCCAGCGGGTCACTTGTGCGCCCTGGTCGTGCACCTCCCCGCTGCACAGGGCGGAATCGACGACGTGGGGCGGTGGGAGGGCGTCGGTCATGACCCCAACCTAGGTATGCCGGTGCCCTCACCACCACCCCGGGCACGGGCCCGCACTCAGCAAAGGGTCGTGCTCGAAGAACAGGTAGCACCATGTGGGCCTGCCACGAACCGCTGCTGAGCCGGTGCCGCACCCCGGCGGCATCGCTCAGCGTGCCGCAGGCTCCTTCACACGTGCCTGACTCCTGCGGTTGGCCACCAGGCTGGTCGCGGTCACCAGGGCGAGGACACCGACGATGACGCCGAGCGAGAGCAGGGTCGGCACCTCCGCCACCTGGGCCCACACACGGTGCGCCCAGTGCAGCACCAGCCTGACCCCGATGAAGGCGAGGATCGCCGCCACCCCGTAGCCCAGGTGAACGAGGCGCCGAGGGCGCCGGCGAGCACGAAGTAGAGGGCGCGCAGCCCCAGGAGGGCGAATGCGTTCGTCGCAAACACCAGGTAGGGGTCCCCGGTGATGCCGAAGACCGCTGGCACCGAGTCGATCGCGAAGACGATGTCGGTGCCGAGGATCGCGATGACAACCAGGGCCAACGGGGTCAGTGCCCGACGGCCGGCCTGCTGCACGGTGAGCCGGGTCCCGGCATACGTGTCGGTGACGGGCCAGAACCGCCGGATCAGTCGCACCGTGCGCAGCGACCCCACCTCGACAACGTGGTCACCACCGGAGCGGGCGTCACGCAGCACCTTGACCGCGGTGGCGAGCAGGATTGCCCCGAAGAGCAGGAAGGCCCACGCGACGGAGGAGATGAGCTGGGCGCCGAGGGCGATGAAGATGCCTCGCAAAACCAGCGCTCCAGCCACCCGGATGAGGAGCACCCGTTGCTGGAGCACCTTCGGCACCGCGAACGCGGAGAGCAGGAGCATGAACACGAAGAGGTTGTCGACCGAGAGCGACTTCTCCACGAGGTATCCGGTGTAGAACTCCAGGCCGCGCTGCCCGCCGTAGGTCGACCAGATCCACCCGCCGAAGAGGAGGGGGATGGCGACGTAGAAGCTCGACCACAGCGCCGCCTCCTTCATGCCCACCTCGTGCGGACGCCGGGTGATGAGGAAGTCCAGCGCGAGCAGCGCGATGACGCCGCCGATCGTCAGGAACCACAGGGTGGGGGTGCCGACGACGGCGTCTGCCTCCAGCGGGATGGCGGCAGGGATCAGGGACGGGGACATCGGTCTCCTCAGGGCACGGTCGACGGTCCTGAGGTCTCCTTCACCGTCCGGCTCTCGCCGTCGGCGCCGCACCGAGACCACCATCGGGTGGTCGTACTGACCGGCGCGAACTTGGGAAGTACTCCCCTCGCACGAGGAAGCCCATGCAACCCTGCGGGATCACCACACGTCGCTGAGAGGTGAACCTTCGGCGCCCCACGCTCACTTCGTCTGTCAGATCGCTGGTTCTGCGGCCTGACCACGGCGTGTCGCCGCACCACGACAGACGAAGTCGGGGAGGAGGGGTCAGTGCTTGGTGGCCTCGAGGCGGGCCAGGGCCTCGCGTCGCTCCTCCGCGTGGTCGACGATGCGCTCGACGTAGCCGTGGGCATACCCGTCGGCCTGGTCCCACGGCTCGTGCGCCGCTGCTCCGGACAGGTTCGCCAGCTCGGGCACCCACTGGCGCACGTAGTCGCCGTCGGGGTCGAAGCGCAGCCCCTGGGTCACCGGGTTGAATACGCGGAAGTAGGGCGAGGCGTCGGTGCCCGTGCCCGCCACCCACTGCCATCCGTGGTTGTTGGAGGCGATGTCGCCGTCGATCAGATGCTCCATGAAGTGTCGTGCCCCCACCGGCCACCACACGTGGAGGTCCTTGGTGAGAAAGCTCGCCGTGATCATCCGCACCCGGTTG